>CADCPG010000070.1 GCA_902803255.1 uncultured Ruminococcus sp.
CCGGGAGGGCAGGAGCCAGAGCCGGATACCGCGCCCCTGACCGTTTATTCGGGACCGGATGAAACGGCACTCGTTCCCGCCGATACCGGCGAGGAAGATACCGCGACCGAATCGACTTCGGCAGAAGAAACCACCTCTGAAGAGACGACAGCCGAAGCGACCTCGGCAGAAGCAACCGCGGCCGAAGAGACGACAGCCGAATCGACTTCGGCAGAAGAAACCACCTCTGAAGAGACGACAGCCGAAGCGACCTCGGCAGAAGCAACTACTGCCGAAGAAACTGCAGCCCACGTACACGCATTCGGCGACTGGACTACGGTCAAGGCGGCTTCGTGCGAGACGGCTGGAGAACAGAAACGCTCCTGCGCATGCGGAGTTACAGAAACGCGCGCTGTCGCCGCGACCGGTCACGTTAGGGTCAGCGGCGCGAACCGCCCCGCGACCTGCACAGAGTCCGGACTCACTTCCGGGGCTCACTGCTCGGTCTGCGGCAGGATCCTTGAAGCTCAGACGCCGACAGCTCCGCTCGGGCACACATTCGGAGAGAACAATAAATGCGTCCGCTGCGGGCTTACCGATCCGGATCTCGGAACTCTGCTTTACTACGAGAACTTTGATAAATACTCGGCAAGCACGAACAGCGCGAACGTGCTCAACTCTCTCGGATGGAAAGCCGATTCGCCCGCAAACGGAGCGTACAGGGGAAACACCACGGCATATTCGATCGTTTCGGTTTCCGGCGGAAAGAGGCTGTACCTTAAAAACAATACGTCGAGCGGATCCGATTCCTATGTGATCGTGCTTCCGGCGTCGCTGATGGGTAAATACCACGAGAGCAACTATACCTATCAATACGACGTTATCTATGCCGACGCCTCGGCGGCGGACAGATACATCGCGCTCGTCAGCGACTACAGCGGCCAGACCTACAACTCCTTCCATTTCAGGAACCGCGGCACCGCCAACAATCAGGTGCACGACCGCGGGAGCTGGTATACATATGATTCTTCGGGAGTCAATTACGCGGCCGGCACCAACTCGAACTCTATAGTCACGAAGCTGCTTGGCCGAACCTACAGCGCAGACACGCAGGCGTTTAAAAACATAAGCGTTTCGATCAGATACGTGGTTGACTGGCAGAACGGCAACTCTGTCTATATGCGGGTCAATACAGCAGGATACCCCGGTACAGGGAAGTGGACGCTGGTATCGAAATACTCGAAGTCGGGCAATGCGAACGCCTATCTCGATCCTGACAGATTCGGCGGAGCCATAGTCCTGAAGACGGGCGGCAAGCAAAACGGCTATGTCGACAACATAATCGTCTGGACGGGTACCGGCGCGGAGCCGTATGATAAGTCGTCTCCGAAATTCAGATCGACCGACAAGGGCTGTTCCGGACACCGCTTTGCCGGAGGAGGGACCTGTCTCGATCCCGAAAAATGCATTTACTGCGGAGAGCTCTCGGCAAACAACAGCCCTCACGTATTCGAACCGCTCGGGGTCGAAGGGAACAGCGACAGAAGGTGTTCGGTATGCTCCGCACTCGAGAGCAACATCGGGACCCGGTGGAAGATAGCCGAGATCCCATCTTTCGACGGCGGAACCGCCTCGCAGAACGTCTACCGGTCGGCGCAGGGACCGTTCAAAGAGGACCTGCCGATCTCGGACGAGTCGGAGATGATGATACTGTCTTCGGTGAAGGAAGACGATCTTTCGGCGTACCTGTCAAAGCTGGTCTCGTACGGATACCGCGAAGAGTATTCCGCCGCGAGCGACGGCAACGTCTATGCGGGGTATTATGACGGTACGCGACGGGTCTACGCGTATTATACCGATTACAGCAAGCAGATCAGAGTCATTTACGACCGCACCGGAGACTCGATAGAAGGGTTCGGGTACACTTACGAAAAGCAGCCCGGCGAGCGGACGGTGGTTTATCAGTACGGGATCCCGATGAGCGAGAGCGGAGTCAACGGCGACGGAGGAATGATAAACTGCGGTATGATGTACATCGTAAAGCTTGCCGACGGCAAGCTGATCGTCATTGACGGCGGCGGCTACCAGCAGTTCGACAAGGCAGAGCGGGACGGACTTATCAGTTTTATGCGCGAGATAACGGGGAAGGAATCGGGCAGGATCGACATCGCCGCCTGGTACATAACCCACTGCCACAACGACCATCTCGCAGGCTTCTGCCTCTTCCTGAAGCAGTACTGTTCAGACCTCTCGATAGAGAGAATGATATTCAATTTCCCAAGCGTCTGGACCGAGGACGGGGTGCTGTCGGGACAGCGGAGCGGTTACTCGAAGCTTATCGGTTATGTCAACAATTACGCTCCGGGCGTGAAGTATCTGAAACTGCACACCGGAGAGTCGCTCACTCTTTGCGACCTGACGATACACTGCCTGTACACTCACGAGGATCTGACCGACGCCAAGACGGGATCGACCGGGATCGCGGCGGATTTCAACAACTCCACCACCGTTTCGAGACTCGATTTCGACGGGCTCCGCTTCATGCTCCTCGGAGATGTCAACAAGCCCGGCATGAACGTCATCATTGCCCGGAACGCGGCGTCTACGCTCAAGTGTGACATACTTCAGCTGGCGCACCACGTATACAACGACCTGCGCACCCTTTACAGCATCGTCGGGGCGGAGGCGGTATTCGTTCCTCAGTCGGAAAAGGGTTCGGTCCGCACGGCGACTATGGCGGCGGTCATGACGGCCGTGAGATCATACGTGTCCGATCCCGATAATCTCCTGAAATACGGTGCCTCCGGGACTTACGGATATGCAGCGGGGGAAAACGGCCGCCCGGCGCTCGTCTATTCGCGCGACGGAGTGGACGGGGGCCCGTACACCGACTGGAGCTGGTAGCGCCGGCCGAGTGCGGACAGGTCACGACAGGATTTGCCGGATAATACCGGAGCAGAAAGGTGCTATTATGAAATATTCTGACAAACTCAACGGCTTCTGGGAAGAGGGATACCACTATTACATCGAGATCCGCGACGGCAGGATGACCGTCCGGGGATACCGCCGCGACGTCGTGCTTGAGACAAAAATATCCTACGACGCCGGAGCGGTCGAGCGGGGCGAACGAACCGTCATCACGCCGGAGGATAACGTTCTGTCACGCGACTTCGAGGGCAATCCCTTTACGATGATAAAGGAGCTCGCCTGGGAGAACGGCGAGCTGAAATTCCTCTACTACTATACCATAATGGGCGAGAAGCTCTACACCCTGAAAAAGACGGACAGGGGGCCGTTCGATCACATAATCATCCGGGATGATGAATTCCTCCCGAAGCTTCAGGGCAAATGGGTGGAATGGTCGCGAAGCGGAAAGAGCACAAACAGCGTCGTGATCACGGGTGACCGGCTTAGCACAATCGGCATAAACGGCGAGCGCATACACGTGGTGAGCTACACGTATGACAGGGAGAAGGTACGCATCGTGCCGGCGAATCTTATCGATGACAACTTCGGCTCCTGGCAAAGCTTTGAGGTCGAACCCGACAGACTTACCTCGAGGATGATAGTATACGACGCGTCGGTCCCGCTCTCGGTCTTCGCGAGGAGGGA
>CADCPG010000071.1 GCA_902803255.1 uncultured Ruminococcus sp.
GACTTCGATTCGCTCGGACAGAACAACGTCCCCGACGGCCCCGAGATCGTCCGCCTCAACACGGTGAAGGACAACACCGACACCCAGGCGGCCGTATCCCTTGCGCTCGAGCGGGGAGCCGATCAGATCGTTATCGTGGGCGGCCTCGCCGGACGTCTCGACCATACGCTGGCCAACCTCTTCATCCTCGAATACCTGTATTCGAAGGGCGTATGGGCCGTCATCACCGACGGCAGGTCGAGGGCGCGCTTCATGCGCTCGTCTTCGACGCTCATCGGGCGCAGCCCCTACCGGTATCTGTCGGTGGTCGCTGCCGACAGCAAAGTAAAGGGCGTGGAGATAGACGGCTGCAAATACCCGCTCAAGGGCGGGCGCATCGACAGGACCGTGCAGTATGCGGTCAGCAACGAGATCGAAGGCAACTGCGCTCTGATCTCGGTCCGCTCCGGCGGAGTATTTATAATAGAATCGCGCGACGCCTGAGCGCGCGGAAAGACGGTTAAAGGAGAGCGAAAATGGCTGAGATCAACGAAACTTACGAGTACAGCGTAGCCCAGAAAGCCGAGGGCAAATGGAGATGGCGCAGGGCCGGCCTCATCGCACTGTACGTGCTCATGCCGCTGATCACCCTGATCCTGATCATGGGCCCGCTGAAGGGAATGGTCTACATGGGCGCGTTCATCGTGCTCGCCGACGCTGTGCTCATCTTCTTCACCTGGAGACTTGTGAGCGTCGAGTATTCGTACGAGGTGACTTCGGGAAAAGTGACCTTCACACTCATACAGAACGCGTTCAACCACAGGATAAAGAAGCCGAAGGCGGAGTTCATGCTCCGCGAGTGCTCTCTCATCGCCCCGCTGCGCGATCCGGAATACGAGGCGAAATACCGGGAATACGCTCCCGAGACCGTGATCTGCGCACTCTCGAGCGAGAAGGCGGAGGACGCTTATTTTGCCCTTTACACCGGCGAGGACGGGAAGCGCTGCGCCTTCCTCTTCGAGGCGACGAACGACATGCTGAAGCGCTGCCGCTTCTACAACAGGGAAGCGACCGTCGTCCGCACGATGAGGTACTGATGGGCTGCACGGAATCCGGACGCCGGGGACGCGCCGCGAAGACTGATCTCGGGGTCATAGGCTCGATGGACTGCGAGGTCTCGCTGCTGCTACGGAGCCTTGACGGCCTTCGCGAGGAGAAGGCGGGACTCGTCACATTTTACACCGGCAGGCTGAACGGAGCCCGCACCGTCGTCGCGAAGGCCGGCGAGGGCAAGGTGAACGCCGCCTCGTGCGCGGCCGCGATGGCCGTGCGGTATTCGCCCCGTGTGATTGTCAATACCGGGTGCGCCGGCGCGCTCGACCGTTCGCTCCGGGTGAACGACACCGTCGTGGCGACGGAGGCTGTCGAGTACGACCTCGACTACGGCCTCCTCGGACACCCCGGCGGGACGGTCTTCTTCCCGGACGGGACGTCGCTCATCGCGATGCCGGCCGACAGGGAGGTCGCCGACATGCTCTGCGAGGCGGGAAGGATCCTCGGCATCGATTGTGTGAGGGGTACCGTCGCGACGGGAGACCGGTTCGTCAGCGACCCGGCCGTCAAGGCGGCGATCTCTGAACGGCACGGCGCCGCGGTCTGCGAGATGGAGGGCGCCGCGGTGCTGCACGCCTGCCGTCTGTTCGGTATAAGATGCGGGATCGTCAGGTCGGTCTCCGATCTTGCCGACGGAGACGCCGGAGTCAGCTTCGCGGAAGTCGCCGCGACGGCGTCCGGGACATCGGCAAAGCTGGTCGCGGCATTTGCGGGTCTGATAAGAGACCGGCGGCTCTGAAAAGCGGGATCCCGGTCCGGCAGGGACCGGTGATCCGAACAGATCGAAATACAAAATCCACTGTGTTTCCTTCCGCGGCGGCGCGTTCCGTCCGGAAAGGAAAACGAAAGGTCTTAACATGGCAGTTTCGCTACCGTCATCATTGCAGAATATCCTTGCGTCGATCCGGAAAAATCGCGCGGAAAGGAAACCGAAAGGCGGAAACATGGCAATCTCACTACCGTTTTCGCTTACGAAAAAACCCACCTACTATCCGGCCAAGCCGTTCGACACCCTCCGGGACGCGCTTAGAGCGTCCGAGAGGCAGTACAGCGAACGCCCCGCCTTCCTGCAGAAGGAGAAGGGAAGCTGGAGGGCTTATACCTACGCCGAGTTCCTCGATCTGACCGAAGGCCTGGGCACCGAACTTTACGCTCAGGGCATGGGGGGAGGGACCTTCCTCGTCATAGGCGAGAACTCGATGGAATGGGGCTGCGCCTACCTGGCGACGGCCGGCGGGCTCGGGGTCGTCGTTCCGATCGACAGCGAGATACCCGAGGAGGAGTTCCGTATGATCGCCGGTGAATGCCAGCCGACCGCGATCTTCTACTCCGAGAAACAGAAGGCCAAGGCCGAATGGCTGCCGCCCGAGGTCAGACGCATCTGCTTTACCGAGATCGCGGGGCTGGCAGAGTCGGGCCAGCGCAGGATATACGACGGCGACACCCGCTATGTCAGTCTCAAGATCGACAGCGAGGCGCTCGCGGTGCTCCTCTACACTTCGGGCACCACCGGCCGTCCGAAGGGCGTCATGCTCTCGCAGAAGAACATATGCTCGAACATATCCGACATCGCGACGATGCTCTGGCACGAGCCGGACGACATCTTCTTCGCCGTCCTGCCCTTCCATCACGCTTATCCCTGCACCACGTCGCTCCTTTTCCCGCTCTGCCGGGGCTGCTGCGTCGCGGTCTGCCAGGGACTGCGGTATATCACCCGCGACATTCAGGAGGTCAAGCCGACGATAATCCTCGGAGTACCGATCCTCATCGAGACCGTTTACCGCAAGATAATGATCAATATCCGCCGGAAGGGCCCGAAGACGGAAAAACTCGTCTCTGCTCTCGTAAAGCTCACCGGCAACAACATGGCGCTCAAGCGCCGGGTCTTCGCTGAGATCCACGATTCGCTCGGCGGCAGGGTCAGGCTGATCATCAGCGGCGGCGCCGCGGCCGATCCCGCCGTACTGAAGGGGCTGCACGGCTTCGGATTCCTGGCGATCCAGGGCTACGGCCTCACCGAGTGCGCGCCGCTCGCCGCCGTCAACAAGGACGACGCCTTCAAGTTCGAATCGGCCGGGCTTCCCACGCCCCACGGTGTGCTCGACATCTACGACGTCAAGAGCGACGGCACCGGCGAGATCCGGTACAAGGGCGACAACGTCATGCTCGGCTACTACAAGAACCCCGAAGCCACCGCCGAAGTGCTTCGCGACGGCTGGTTCTACACCGGCGATATCGGCTACATCGACCGTGACGGCTTCTTATACATTACCGGACGCAAGAAGAACCTGATCGTCACGCTGGGCGGAAAGAACGTCTCGCCCGAGGAGCTCGAGGACCATCTCTGCCGCAACAGTTTCGTCGCGGAGGCTGTCGTCGTGGCATATATGAACGAGACGAAGGGCGATTACGATATCGTCGCTGTTATGTATCCAGACACCGAGACCTTCACCGAGGTCTACGGCCCGAGGTATACGTCGGGTCAGATCGAGGCCGAGTTCGCGAAGGCGGTCGCCGAGGTGAACGCGTCGGTCCAGTCGTTCAAGCATATATCATACTTCGTCATCCGCAGGGAGGAGTTCACCAAGACCACGACGAAGAAGATAAAGCGCAAGGGCGTAGCTGAGGAGTCGAAGGACGAATATCTCCGCAAGCTCGCCGGCATGAACTGAGTCTCCCGCGGAAAAATGATTCCGGGAGAGCCGGAAGGCGGCAGACCGGGCAGAAAGCCGAAAAAACGTTCAGTCAGTCAGTCAGTCAGTCAGTCGATAATAACGGGGATAAAAAGAGGAGGACGAATAGCGTGCACATTTCCATCACCGGACGACTCGGAAGCGGGAAGTCCACAGTCGCGAAGATAATAGCCGAGAAATACGGCTTCGAGATCGTAAGCACCGGCACCGCGCTGCGTAACATCGCGGCGGAACTCGGCATGACGGCGCTCGAATTCAACAAGCTCATGACAGCCGACCCCAAGTACGACTACATGATCGACAACGAGACGAGGCGGATCTCGATAGAGAGGGCCGCCGACCGGATCATCTACGACTCGAGGATGGCGTGGAACTTCGCCGTCGATTCCTTCAAGGTCTACCTCTACGTGAACACGGCAGTATCGGCGAAGCGCATCATGGGCGACGGCTCCCGCGGGAGCGTCGAGAGCTACAGCAGCTTCGAAGACGCCGTAAAGCAGATAAACGACCGCATGGAGGAGGAGAACTACCGCTACAGGATGATATACAACGTCGACAACCTCGACCTGCGGAACTACGACTGCGTCATCGACACCGAATTCCGCGACTGCGACGAGGTCGCCGAGCTCATCATGGCGGAGTTCTCGAAATTCTGCGAGGACAGGGAGCACTACCGCAAGTTCTTCCTCAGATGACTGTGCGGTCCGGCGCACGCCGGAAATTTGATAATATTACCGAAAATCGGGAGAAACAACAGGACGACATGTACGATGTATTGATTATCGGCTGCGGTGTCACCGGAGCCGCGGCGGCCTACTCGCTGGCAAGATACGACCTTAAGGTGGGCATCGTCGAACGCTTCAACGACGTCGCGTGCGGCGCGACAAAGGCAAACAGCGCCATTATGCACGCGGGGTACGACCCTCATCCGGGCACGAAGATGGCATTGCTCAACCGGCGGGGCATCAAAGCCGCGAAAAAGATCTGCAAAAAGCTGGACGTCGAATACCGTCCGCTGCAGTCGCTGGTCCTGGCCTTCAGCGAAAAAGACATGGAGGCCGTCCGCGACCTTTACGCCCGCGGAAAGAAAAACGGCGCCGATGTGCGCATACTCGACAGGAAGGGAGTGCTCGCGGCCGAACCGGCGGCGTCTCCCGACTGCGTTGGAGCGCTGCATTCGCGCGATTCCGCCATCATCAACCCCTGGGAATTCGCCCTCGCGATGGCGGAGGTCGCGGTGATCAACGGCGCGGACCTGCTGCTGGAGCACAAGGTTACCGCCATACGCCGCGGCCGCGGTAAGCTGACCGTCGTGACCGACAGGGGCGAGCTCGAGACGAGATTCGTCGTCAACGCCGCCGGAGCGTTCGCCGAAGACATCAGCGCCATGGTGGGCGATACCTCGGTGAAGTCGCTGCCCAGGGCGGGACAGTACTACGTGCTCGACAAGGAGGAAGGGAAGAAGGTCAATTCCGTCATCTTCCGCTGCCCCGACGAGAACGGGTTCAAGGGCGTGCTCGTCGCGCCGACGGTCCACGGCAACCTGCTCGTCGGACCTGACGCCGAACCCCGCGCCGACGCCGACGATCTCTCCACCGACCGCGAGTCGCTAGACAAAATAATGAAGTCCGGCCTCTCGTCGGTGCCGTCTGTCAACTTCAGAAATATCATCAGGGAATACACCGGGGTAAGACCGACGACCTCCGAGTCGGACTTCGTGATCGGAGTGAGCCGCTCCTGCCGCCGGATGATAAATCTCGCGGGCATCTGCTCACCCGGACTGTCGTCGGCTCCGGCTATAGGCGACGAGGCGGTGAGGCTGCTCGAGAAGCAGGGTCTTGTGCTGAAGCGCCGGCGCGGATTCATCGACGAACGGCCGCCCGTCGTGCGGCTCGCCGAACTCGGTGACGAAGAAAAGCGCCGCGTCATCGAAGAAAACCCGCTTTACGGAAACATAATCTGCCGCTGCGAGACGGTCTCCGAGGGGGAGATCGTCGACGCCCTCCGCCGCCCGATCGTGCCACGTTCGATCGACGCGATCAAGCGCCGCTGCAGGGCAGGGATGGGCCGCTGCCAGGGCGGCTTCTGCTCGCCCCGTGTACACGAGATTATCTCGCGCGAACTCGGCGTGCCGATGGAAGATGTAATGCTTGACAAACAGGGATCGTACATTATTACCGGAAGAACTGGAGCGGAAGAGAATTGACTGAGAAGTATTATGATGTAGCCGTCATCGGCGGAGGTCCCGCCGGGCTGGCGGCAGCCGTATCGGCATGCGAACACGGGGCGGCGAAGGTGCTCGTCATCGAGCGCGACAAGGTCGTCGGAGGCATCCTTAACCAGTGCATCCACAACGGTTTCGGACTTCATTATTTCAAGGAGGAGCTCACCGGCCCCGAATACGCCGGCAGATTCGCCGAAATGGTGCGGAACACCTCGGCGGAGGTGGTCACCGGGACGATGGTCCTCGGCATCGACACTCCGGAGAGCGGTCCCGTGATCAGGTGCGTGAGCCGTGAGGATGGCTACCGCGAATACAGAGCGGGGGCCGTCGTGCTGTGCATGGGATGCCGCGAGCGGACGCGCGGCGCGATAGCGATACCGGGAGACCGGCCGTCGGGCATCATGACGGCGGGCACGGCGCAGCGCTACGTAAATATGGAAGGATATATGATCGGCCGCAGGATAGTCATCCTGGGCTCGGGCGACATCGGTCTGATCATGGCCCGCAGGATGACGCTCGAGGGCGCGAAGGTGCTTGCGTGCGTCGAGCTCTGCCCCTATTCCAACGGACTCAACCGCAATATCGTGCAGTGCCTCGAGGACTACGGGATCCCGCTCTACCTCTCGCACACCGTCACCGGCGTGCACGGGCACGGCAGACTCGAGAGGGTCACGGTATCCCGCGTCGACGACAGAAGAAGGCCGGTCGAGGGCACCGCATTCGACATCGAATGCGACACCCTGCTGCTGTCTGTCGGGCTGATCCCCGAGAACGAGATCACCCGCGACGCCGGCATCGAGATCGACCGCCGCACGAACGGACCGACGGTATACGAGAACATGATGACGACGAGGCCGGGCGTCTTCGCCTGCGGGAACGTCGTCCACGTGCACGACCTCGTCGACTTCGTGACGGCCGAGAGCATGCGCGCGGGCGCCGCGGC
>CADCPG010000072.1 GCA_902803255.1 uncultured Ruminococcus sp.
CCCCACGGGACCTCCGTGATAGAGGTCGATGATCACCGAGAGCATGCGGCGGTCGGTGTTGTCAAGTCCGAGCCTGTCTATCTCGAGTTTGCCGAGCGCGTAGTCTGCGTCCTCGCGTGATATCTCGTCATGCCCCATGATCTGTGAGAAATCGCGCACCCGCTTGAGCAGCCGGTTGGCTACGCGCGGCGTTCCGCGCGATCTGGATGCGAGCTCTGCGGCGCCTTCTGGGGAGATCTTCATCCCAAGGATGTCGGCGCTGCGGGATATGATCTGCGAGAGGTCACGAGGCGAGTAGAGCTCCAGCCGGCTGATTATTCCGAATCTGTCGCGAAGCGGGGTCGACAGCTGGCCGGCCCTCGTCGTGGCTCCGATGAGCGTGAAGGGGGCGAGGTCGATCCTGATGCTCCTGGCGGCGGGGCCCTTGCCTATTATGATATCGATGGCGTGGTCCTCCATCGCAGGGTATAGGATCTCCTCCACCGAGCGCTGCAGACGGTGGATCTCGTCGATGAACAGGACGTCGCCCTTCTGCAGGTTGGTCAGTATCGCGGCGAGGTCGCCCTGCTTCTCGATCGCGGGGCCCGAGGTCACTCTGAAGTTCACGCCCATCTCGTTCGCTATGATCGCGGCCAGCGTGGTCTTGCCGAGCCCCGGAGGGCCGTACAGCAGCACGTGGTCGAGCGTCTCGCCGCGCTGCTTCGCCGCCTCGATGTATATCTTAAGATTCTCCTTGACCTTGTCCTGGCCGATGTACTCGGACAGATGCCTGGGGCGCAGCGAGACCTCGTTCTCGTCCTCGTCGGCGGTATATGTCGCGCTGACTATCCTGTCTTCACCGTCGAAGTCTTCGAAGTTCCCGTTGAAGTTCATCTCCATCTCAGTCATGTGTCAAACCGTTCCTTGTCGTGTATGCCGTCCGAGCGGCGATCTTCCCGTCAGACGTCAGTTGAGTTTCTTGAGCGCGAAGCGGATGATGTCCTCGAGTCCCGCACCCGGCTCGCAGCCCGCTATGGCGCGGAGAGCGTCGCCTCGGGAAAAACCAAGCACGCGAAGTGCCTCGACGGCCGCCTCGCTGTTGTCGGAGGGGACCGCGGCGATATCGCCCGCGGTGTTTTCCCCTTCGCCTTCCCCTGCGGTCTCGGCCTTGAGCTTGTCCTTGAGCTCGAGTATTATCCTCGCCGCGGTCTTGGGACCGACGCCCGGGGCCTTCGAGATCGATTTTTTATCCTCCGACGACACCGCGACGGCCAGCTTTTCGGGAGTCATGTATGAGAGCACGGCCATCGCGACCTTCGGTCCGACTCCCGAGACCGTTATGAGCAGGCGGAAGACGTTCAGCTCCTCTGGGGTGTAAAATCCGAAAAGTTCGACGCCGTCGTCCCGCACCGAAAGATGAGTCAGCAGCTTTGCAGTCTTGCCCGTCCCGATACGCGCGAGGGCGGTCCTTGTGTTGTCGCTCACGCACAGCCTGTATCCGACGCCTCCGGCTTCGATGACGGCAAAATTCACTCCGAGCAGCTCGAGTTCGCCTTTGATATGGTAAAACAACTTGTCTGTCCCGTTCCTTTCTGTCAGATCAGTCGGTTCCGGAAGAGCCTTTGTCTTCCGGCGCTTCGCCTGCGCCGCCGTCGGTGGCGTCTTCCTCCACGGGAGGCGTCCCGGTCGCGGTTTTTTTATCTTCGGTCAGCTCTCCCGCCTTGTCGGATCCGTACATGTCGATGATGTCGCGCGGGTCGCCGTCCGGCGCGAAACTGCCTCCGTACGCGGATGAGCCGGAGAGGAGAAGCTCGTCGGCGAGAAGGTCGTCGCCTTCAGTCTTTTTGCTCTGTTTTTCGAAGTGCGACATGATTTCCTTAAGCGGCTTCTCAAAGATGATGATCAGTATGAAGAGCAGCAGCGACGCGATAGAGACGATGTTTCCGAACACCAGCACGTTCGGACGGTAGACCATCGTCACGGTGTGCTCGCCGGCTCCCTCGATGCGGTAGGAGATTAGCGCGCCTAGAGTTTTTTCGGTCTCGACGGGCTTGCCGTCGACCCTGATCTTCCAGCCCTCGTCAAACGTGAGGGAGGTGAGCATGAGCTGCGAATCGGACGACGTCGTGACCTTTCCGCTGAATCTCGTCGGCTTCCAGTCCTCGCCGGTATCGTATCCGGTCTGCGCCAGCCTCGCGAAGGCGGACTTGAACTCGTCGAAGTCGAGCTGATACACGGCGTCGACATCCTGCTTGACATAGAGCACGTCGGCGTCCAGTGTCATCGAGAGCGTTACCTCTTCGCCGGCTTCGAATCTGCCCAGCGAGAAGATCCTGGTGGTCTCTCCGCCGTAGAAATTGCCAAGGGAGGCGCCGTTGACCTTGACTCTTACCTCGCGGGCGTAATCGGAAGGCAGGTAGAAGAAGACTTCGCCGTCGCGGACCGTTTTGAATGTATAGATGACAGTCGCGTCCGAGTCGGCGACGGTGTGCGTGTACTTCCAGTGCCCTGCGATGGTGCTCGTCGTGCAGTTGACTGTGCTCTCATCGTATTCGAGCGGGACGAAGATCCTGCACTCCTCCTCGCCCAGCATCGCGGCGACGAGCCGGTTGAGCCTGCTCATCGGCGTGGAATCCTTCATATCGAATTCAGCGAGAGCGTCGTCGACTCCGAAAGAAAGGGGAAGAGCGTAGGGGTTGACGTAGGTCCTGTATTCGGTGGAATTGCAGATGACAGGCGAGAATCCGGCCTCCGTGTAGTAGTCTTCGAGATGGTCCTTCTCGGCGGCTATTATGTATTTTATGCCTATCAGTGAGTCGTTGACCGGCGTCCCGCCGAGGTATTTCGACCAGTGCGACCGCGCCGCGTATCCGATCTTGTCGAGGAACTCTATCGTCGATTTGTTGAGCGTGGACGTAGAGTTCGTGATGCCGCGGATGTTGAGCGCCATGTTGTCGCAGTATTTGCGGTGGGCGTTCTTCTCGAATCTGTAGAAGGTCCTGTCGGTCTCTGTGATCTCGTCGGTCAGCGGCCTGAGGGAGCGGATAAAGTCGTTGTACGAGCTGTAGGATGAGTATATGACGTCGTTGCCGAATTCGACGCAGCATACGATGGCGTTGGCGAAAGCCTCGACGCACACGATGATGCAGAGTATCAGCGACAGCGTCTGCGGCCGCTTAGTCTTTGCCGAGGCGCAGAGCACGACGGCTATGACGGCGAAGAAGACGAGCGACAGCCATACCGTCATCAGCTCCTCGAGCGGCTGATCGAACTCGGTCTTGCCGCCGACCCGCCCGACGATCGCGTGGAACTTGAACTTCTGCGCGACTGTGAGGAAGAATATGAAGAGCACCGCGAAGGAGGCCGTGATCTTCGCGCTGAGCTTCCGTATCTCTCCGTAGCCCCTGTATCCCAGAGCCACCATTATGAAGCAGAGGATGAAGCTGTATCTGTAGTTGAGCCAGTTGGGCTTCTGGAAGCCGTGCCAGATCATGTCGACCGTGTTGATCGAGAAGCAGAGGAAGAAGAAGCCTATGATCGCCGCGGCGAATATCTTTTCCCTGACCGAGAATTTCCTGGCGCAGAAATACAGCGGCAGGCAGTACAGCGTCAGCACGCCGCAGTACAGGAACGGAAGCCCTTCGGGACGGACGGTGTCATATGCGCCCGGCAGGAGCCGGGTGAAGAAGTCCATCAGGTCGAATCTGATGTCGAACGAGAAGTCGGGATTGGAAAAGGTGTTTTTTCCGAACTGAAGCGAGTAGTAGGCGGTCGCGACGATTATCATCGACATGCCTATCGCTATGAGAGAGAAGAATCCTATCCGCAGGAAAGAGCGGCGGAAGTGGAAGGGCTCGTTCTCAGGGTTGTTGCGTCCGTTCTCGTTGCGCGAGAAATAGTAGTAGAAGAAATAGACCAGCGTGTAGATGCAGACCATGTATCCGATGTAGAAATTGGAGAGCATCGTCAGCGCCAGCATGACGACGAACAGCCTGTATTTTTTGTGCCTGATCAGCTCCTCGATGCCGAGCGTCAGCAGCGGCAGCCACATAAGGGCGTCGATCCACATCGAGTTGTGCTGCTGGACGACGGCGTACGAGCACATCGAATAGAGCACCGAGAACATCACGATGTTGATCTTTGCCGGCTTCGACGATATGCGGTCGAGATAGTATCCCATCGTCACGCCGGAGATCCCGGCCTTGAGCAGGAAGATGCAGAGCAGCGCTTCGAGGATCCGGTCCTGCGGGAAGAGGCAGACTATGTATGAGAAGGGACTGGCGATGTAATACGCGTATATGCCGAAAAACTCCCCGCCCAGAGAACGGCAGAATGAGTATATCAGCGATGTCTTGCCGTATACCGCGTTGCGCAGCGCCTCGTAGAAGTATACGTACTGGCCGTTGAGGTCGAGCACCAGCACCGAACCGTTCCCGAAGGGATGCAGTCCCATCGAAAGGTACACGAGATAGTAGAGCGCAACGGGTATGATGAAGGCGTAGAAAAGATAAGAGTATCTCCTCGTCGTGATGTACCTGAAGAATCTCTTTATCCTGCCTTCCGTTCTGCCGTCGGGGAGATCCGGAAGCAACTCTGCGCCGGACGGCGCCGGGGAGGAGACTGCCGGTGCGGGAGACGCCGCCTCGCCGGCCTGCCCGCTGGCGGGAGAGGTCTGTATGTCGGTCGAGCTCATATTCTGAAAGTCCTTCTTTCGGGTCATAATTAACTACTCTATTATATCATATCTTGAAGTTAAAGTAAACCCATTTTTCACCCGCGCGCATAAAAGTATTTGACAATAAATGGTGTTTTTGATATAATATACAGTGGTCGATTTTTTGCGTAAAAAAGGAATTCTGACGGTATGGTGATACTTGGCATCGACCCCGGGCTCGCGACGGTCGGCTGGGGCGTGATAAGATCGGACGGCTCGCGTCACAAGGCGCTTGCCTACGGCTCGGTCGTCACGCCGGCGCACACGGCTACCGAGAAGAGGCTGACGTCGATATACACGCAGCTCGAGGCTATCATAAAAAAGTACTCGCCGGACGCGATGGCTGTCGAGGAGCTCTTCTTCAACACCAATATCACGACCGGCATCAGGGTCGCAGAGGCTCGCGGGGTCATTCTGCTGTGCGCCGAGCGGACGGGCGTGAAGATATACGAATACACGCCGCTGCAGGTCAAGCAGTCGGTGGTAGGGTACGGCAGGGCGGAAAAGAAGCAGGTGATCGCGATGGTCACGGCGCTGCTCTCGCTGAAAGAGCCTCCGAAACCCGACGACACGGCCGACGCCCTCGCTATCGCGGTATGCCACGCACATACGGGCATATCCAGGATCTCGGCCTATTTCAACAAATAAAAACGGACAGAAGACGACATGTGGACAGCATCGAACTGGAAAGACTACGAACTGCTTGACGCCGCGTCGGGCGAGAGGCTCGAACGGTGGGGAGACTATATACTCATCAGGCCCGACCCCCAGATCGTGTGGCACGGCGAAAAGTCTCTCCCCGAATGGCGCAGGGCGGACGGGATATACAGAAGATCATCGTCGGGAGGCGGATCCTGGGTGAAGTCGGAAATGCCCGGCGAGTGGAAGGTCACGTACGGAGAGCTGGTCTTCATACTGCGTCCGATGGGCTTCAAACACACCGGACTGTTCCCCGAGCAGGCAGCAAACTGGGACTGGTTCTCACCGATGATAAGGGCCGCGGTATCGACGGGCAGAGAGGTGAAAATACTCAATCTGTTTGCGTATACCGGCGGCGCGACACTCGCTGCGGCGAAGGCGGGGGCGTCGGTCTGCCATGTCGACGCGGCGCGCGGCATGGTCGCTCACGCGAAGGATAACGCGGCTGCCTCGGGCCTCTCGGACGCGAAGATCAGATACATCGTCGACGACTGCCGCAAGTTCGTCGAGCGCGAATACAGAAGAGGTAACAGGTACGACGGGATCATCATGGATCCCCCGTCATACGGCAGGGGACCTTCGGGCGAGGTCTGGAAGCTGGAGGATTCGGCCGAGGGGCTGATCAGTGCTGCGGCGTCGATCCTCTCTGACCGTCCGCTGTTCTTCTTAGTCAGCTCGTATACCGCCGGGATCTCGACGCTTTCGATGAAGTATATCGTCGACCTTGCGCTGAAGAAAAGATTCGGCGGGACGTCCGAGGCAGGGGAGCTGACCCTCCCCGTGCGCAGCACGGGACTCGTGCTCCCGTGCGGCTCTTCGGTCAGATGGAGCGCGGACGCAGTATGAATACCGGTGAGAACATGACAAACGGCGAAAAATACTATATTCATGCCGAAAACCTTTCGTTTTCGTATTTTTCTCCCGACAAAAGCGACGGTGAAGCCGGGTTGAAACTTGCCCTGGACGGTCTCACCGCCGGCATCAGGAAGGGCGAATTCGTGGCCGTCATCGGGCGGAACGGATCGGGGAAGTCGACATTTGCGAAGCTTCTCTCGATGATCCTCGAGCCGCTTGACGGCAGCCTCGTCATCGACGGAACGAAGGTCGGACCCGACCTTTCCGACGCGGAGGTGCTCGAGCTCCACAGGAAGGTGGGGATGGTCTTCCAGAATCCCGACAACCAGCTCATCGCTACGGTCGTCGAGGAGGATATCGCCTTCGGCCCCGAGAATCTGGGACTTTCTCCGGAGGAGATAAGGAGTCGGGTCGACTCCGCCCTCGCGGCAGTCGGTCTCACCGAATACGCGAAGGCCGAGCCCTCGAGGCTGTCCGGAGGCCAGAAGCAGCGCGTGGCGATAGCCGGAGTGCTGGCCATGATGCCAGAGTGCGTCATCTTCGACGAATCGACCGCCATGCTCGACCCGGTCGGGAGGCGCGACATCCTGAAGGTCATGAAGCGGCTTTCCCACGAGTTCGGATTTACGGTCATAAATATCACACATCTTATGGATGAAGCGGCGGCGGCCGACCGCGTGATGGTACTCGACGGAGGAAAGCTCGCCGGGATGGGAACTCCCGACGAAGTCTTCTCCGACAGAGAGCTCATGGCCCGCACCGGCATCCAGCCGCCGTTCTGCACGAGGCTCATCGACGAGCTCGAGCGCCGCGGCGTGCTCACGTACGTCGACTCAGAGGGTATCACCAGAGTCACTCCGGAGGGATGCGCGGACATCATCGAGCGGGCACTGTCCGCCCGCAGACGGTCCGCAGACAGCTGAGCCGCGTGACAGCACAGACAGTTCCAGCGAAAGGGACGAAAATGTCCGAAAAGATAAGACTTGAAAACGTTAATTTCATATACGGGGCGGGGACACCTTACGAGACGCGCGCCCTGAAGGACGTGTCGTTCTCGCTCGAGGCCGGCTCGATGACCGGACTTATCGGACATACCGGTTCCGGCAAGACGACGCTCGTCCGGCTGCTCAACGGCCTCGAGAGACCGGCGTCCGGCAGGGTGCTGCTCGACGGGGCCGACATCTGGGAGAAGCCGCGCGAGATCGGCAGGATCCGTTTCCGCGTGGGGATCGTGATGCAGTATCCCGAATATCAGCTGTTCGAGGAGACAGTCGGGAAGGACATCGCTTTCGGCCCGAAAAACATGAAGCTCCCCGCTGACGAGATAGAGAGGAGAGTGTTCGAGAGCGCAAGGACGGTCGGTCTGTCCGAGGACGACCTCGGGAAGTCGCCCTTCGATCTCTCCGGCGGACAGAAGCGTCGTGTCGCCATCGCCGGAGTGATGGCGATGGACCCCGAGGTGCTCATCCTCGACGAGCCGGCCGCCGGGCTCGACCCGGAGGGGCGGGAGATCGTCTTCGCTTCGATCGAAAAGTACAGGCGCGAAAAGAACGCGACGGTGCTGATAGTCTCGCACAGCATGGAGGATGTGGCCGAGCGCTGCGGCGGGCTCCTCATCCTCGGACACGGGCAGCTGATCAAGTCGGGGAGCGTGGACGAAGTCTTCGGGAACCCCGAAGAGCTCAAGGCGGCGGGGCTCGACGTCCCGCAGCTCACCTACCTCGGGCTGCTGCTCGAGAGACGCGGTATAAAGCTCGACCGGTCGGTATATACGCTCGGGAACACCGCCGACGCGGTGGCGTCGCTGCTCTCCGGGACCGACATGCGGAGGGGGAAGACGCTGTGAGAAGCATCACTCTGGGACAGTACTACCCCACGGGTTCGGTCATCCATTCGATCGACGGCAGGATGCGCATCATTCTGCTGCTGCTGTTCATAGTGGCGTCGTTCGTCTGTTCCGGCCCCCTGTCGTTCGCGCTGCTCGCATCCTTTACGCTCGGTCTTGTTTTTCTCAGCAAAGTTCCGCTGAAGACTGTGCTCAGGTCGGTCAGGGCGATCATATTCATCCTTGTATTCACATTCGTCATCAACGTGTTCTTCACGGCCGGGAAGAGCGAGCCGCTCTTCTCCTTCTGGATCTTCACCCTCTACCGCGAGGGGATCTGGAGGGCTCTGTTCATGGCGCTTCGCGTGCTCTCTCTCGTGATCGGCACGAGCATACTGATATCGTATACCGCGAGTCCCATCGAGATCACGCATTCTCTAGAGGCGCTGCTGAAACCGCTTGAGAAGATAAGGATCCCGGTGCACTCGTTCTCCATGATGATGTTCATCGCGCTCCGCTTCATCCCGACTCTCTCGGACGACACCGACAAGATCATGACGGCCCAGCGCGCGAGGGGCGTCGATTTTTCGAGAGGTTCGCTCTTCTCGAGGGTCCGCTCGCTCATATCAGTCATGGTGCCGCTCTTTGTGTCGTCGTTCAGGCGCGCCGACGAGCTGGCCACCGCCATGGAATGCCGGTGCTATCACGGAGGCGAGGGGAGGACTTCGATGCGCGTCATGCATTTCCGAACCTCCGACTTCGTCGCGCTCGGCATATTCATCCTGTTCGGCGCCGCCGTCATTGCGCTGAACCGCTTCGATCTGGGGCTGACGCTGTGAAGATACTGCTTAAGATAGCATACGACGGCTCCGCCTTCCTCGGCTGGCAGTACCAGCCGGACCGGCCGACGGTCGTCGCCGAGATGAACCGGGCGGCTAAAGACCTCTTCGGGTTCGACTGCGACGTCACCGGCTGCAGCCGCACCGACGCCGGCGTCCACGCGCTGGGCTTCTGCGCGACGGTCTCGGAGAGAGGAAAGATCGGCATCGAAACGCGTCTTTCGCCCGAGCGGATAGCCGCTGCGCTCAACGTCCGTCTGCCGGATACGGTGGCAGTGAGGTCCGCGGCGTTCGTGTCCGACGGTTTCCATCCCAGATACGACGCTGTCTCAAAGACATACAGATACCTCTTTGCGCTCTCTCCCGAAAAGGACCCGTTTCTCGCGGGAAGGGCGTACATACCCCGCCGACGGCTCGACGGGAAAGCGGTGAGGCTGATGTCGGAGGCGGCAGGGTATTTCGTTGGCGAGCACGATTTCTCGTCCTATATGAATTCCGGGTCCGATATCAGGGATACCGTAAGGACAGTCTTCTCGGCGGATGTGGCGGAGAAGGACGGATTGGCTGTTTTTACCGTGACCGGAAACGGTTTTCTGTACAATATGGTCAGGATAATGGCGGGCACGCTGCTCGAAGCCGGGATGTCGAAGATCCCGCCGCGGGACGTGGAGAAGATAACCGGGGCCCGCGACCGCTCCGCGGCGGGGAAGACCCTGCCTCCGTACGCGCTGTACCTCGTAGGTGTCGATTATCCGGCGGACAGACTCATCCCGCCTGACGAGGCGGGGAAGCCTATCGGCGGCTGACCGGCCGTCCGGCTGCTGTACGGCGGAGGATCACCGGAGCCGGAATTGAAGTAAGAAAAGGAAATGAAAGGAGGGATCACCGCTGGTGAGACACACTGAACGCAAAGTCGGAAAGTCCGGCGCGCCGGAGGGCGCCGAAGCCGAGAACGTATCGGCGATAATCGGGCTCGAGACCGCGGGTAACGGTTATTATTCGGCCGTCTCGTTCGTATACAGGGCGGCGGAATTCGTCTTTCTTTTCGCTTTCATAATCTTTCTCGCGGTCTACGGCTTCGCGAACGTCGGAGAGATAACATACGAGAAGGCGGAATACGTTCTCCGCAACTTCACTCTCAAACTCGATGAAAACAGCGAGAACCGCACCGAGATCATATACGACCCCGACAGCAGACAATCCTTCGCTCTCTTCGGAAAGGGGCTGTCGGTCGCCGGCAACTCCGGGATCGCGGTGTTCTCCGCGACCGGACGCAAGACCTGTTCGTCGCAGTATTCGATGACTTCGGCCTCGCTGTCGGCTTCTGAAAAGTATTCCGCCGTGTACGACTCCGGCGGCACCGAATACCTTATATTCAACTCGTTCTCGAGGGTCTACCGGGGCACCAGCGAATACCCCGTCAGGAGCTTCTGCATGTCAGACAGCGGCAGATACCTCATGATAACGGGAGACAGCGAATACAATTCCGCCGTGCGGCTGTTCAGTTCGGATTTCGAGCTCATGACCGTCTTCCGCAAAAACGGATATGTCACATCTGCGGCTCTCGACCCGGAAGGAAAGAGGATATTTATCGCGACGGTCGACGGCGACTCCTCCGGCAGCGGAGGATTCCGGACCGAACTCACCCTGTACGAGGCCGGAGGCGACAGCCCCGTGCTGACGTTCGACGCGGGGAACGTCTTTCCGATGAGGGCGTTCTTCCTCGCCCCGGGCGATGCCGGCGGCGACGGCGGCTTCGGACTGCTCTGCCGCGACAGACTGCTGATCTGGTCTCCGTCGGGCATACAGGTCTGCGACAGCCGCTTCGGCGGCGGAAACGTCGAGCTGTTCGCCTGCTCGGGAGACACGGCGGCCGTCGTGCTGCGTCACACCGACAGCGGCGTGTCGGTCACCTATTCGATCACTGTCGCTGGAGACGGCGGATACTCGAAGTACTCGTCGCCGCTCGATACGGACGGAGGGGGACGTCCCTCATCGCTCACCGTCGGAGGCGGACGCGCCTTCTGTCTCATGCCGGGTAACGGCACCGTCTTCGCGATGTCCTCGTCAGACGGATCGAGCAGGACATACTCCTGCGGAAGGAGCGACGTGGAGGAGATCCTCGCCTACGGGAGAGACGATCTTTATCTCCTCTGCCGCTCGAGCGCCTTCACGTTCACCGCCGCACCCTGAAGACCGCGGAAGGAAAAACACATTTCACCCCTGAAAGGACCTGTCCGCCTGCGCGGACGCCGGAGCGATCCGGCAAAGATTTGAAAAAAGATGATCAAATGTTCCAGATGTAAAAAAAGGCCGGCGATGATCTTCGTCACCAAGGTAGAAAACGGCGAGAAGAAAAGCGAGGGCTACTGCGTTAAATGCGCCAAGGAGCTCGGCATACCCGTTGAGCAGATGATGGGCGACCAGCTCCGCAACATGGGGCTCACCCCTGAACAGATCGAAGAGCTCGCCGAGAGTATGGAGAACGAAGGAGGGGATATCCCCGAGAACGACGACACCCCCGTGCTCGGAGACGAGGGCGGAGCTACGTCGATAAACATGTCAAAACTCTTCAACCGGGACGAGAACGGACAGGGCGGCGAAAAGCAGAGCGCCTCGGGCGAAAAGAACCGCAAGGGAGCACAGGACGGCCGTCAGAAAAAGCCCGAATTCCTTGAGAAGTACTGCAAGAACCTCACCGCCATGGCGGCCGCCGGCAGGCTCGACAGCATAGTCGGCAGAAAGGCCGAGCTCGCGAGGGTCATACAGATCCTGTGCAGGCGCCAGAAGAACAACCCCTGCCTCATAGGCGAGCCGGGAGTCGGCAAGACCGCAATAGCCGAGGCGCTTGCGCAGAAGATCGCGAAGGGCGACGTGCCCTACCGCCTGCAGGGGATACAGCTCTATCTGCTCGACCTCACCGCCATGGTCGCCGGCACCCAGTTCCGCGGCCAGTTCGAGCAGCGCATGCTCACGCTCGTGAACGAGGTCAAGGCAGCCGGAAACATAATCCTCGTCATCGACGAGGTCCACAACATAGTCGGCGCCGGCGACGCCGAGGGCAGTATCAACGCGGCCAATATCCTGAAGCCCGCCCTCTCGAGGGGCGAGATCAGGGTCATCGGAGCCACGACGCTCAGGGAATACCGCAAATACATAGAGAAGGATTCCGCCCTCGAGCGCCGCTTCCAGCCGGTCACCGTCAACGAGCCGTCGGTCGCCGAGGCGGCCGAGATGCTGAAGGGCATCAGGCACTATTACGAGGAATATCACCACATAACTATTCCCGAGGAGGTCGTGACCTACGCCGTCACCCTCTCCGAGCGCTATATCACCGACCGCTACCTTCCCGACAAGGCGATAGACCTGCTCGACGAGGCAGCCGCCCAGCTGTCGCTTTCGAGCGCTCCGCTCAACGATTCGTACAGGATACGCGAGGAGCTCCTCGCCCTGAAGAAGCAGAGAGAGACGGCGGAGGCGAGCGTCGACACCGACGAGAACAAAAAATACGAGGAGATCGCGAACATCAAGTCTAAGGAGCTTTCCCTCTCGGCGAAGCTCGAGGAGCTTGAGGCCGAGTGCCGCAAGATCAAAATGAGCTTCGAGGACCTCGCGGGCGTCATCGAGGTGTGGACAGGCATCCCCGCGTCGAATATTCGCGAGAACGAGTTCGAGCGGATCGACAGACTCGAGGAGAGGCTGAAGAAGCGGATCGTCGGTCAGCCGCAGGCCGTCGAGGCCGTCGCCAGGGCGATCAAGCGCAACAGAGCCGGTATCTCGTACAAGCGCAAACCGGTGTCGTTCATCTTCGCCGGCCCCACCGGCGTCGGCAAGACCGAGCTCGTCAAGGTCCTCGCCGCCGACCTCTTCTCGACGCCCGAGAATCTCATACGCTTCGATATGTCCGAGTTCATGGAAAAACACACGGTGTCGAGGCTCATCGGTTCGCCTCCCGGATACGTCGGATACGACGAGGCCGGGCAGCTCACCGAGAAGATCAGACGCCGGCCGTATTCGGTCGTGCTCTTCGACGAGATCGAGAAGGCGCATCCCGACGTGCTCAACATCCTGCTCCAGATACTCGACGACGGCAGAGTCACCGACGCCCAGGGCAGGACGGTGAACTTCGAGAACACCGTCATAGTCATGACGACGAACAGCGGTTCGTCGAACTCGCAGCAGTCTTCGCTGGGATTCACCTCCGATCCGGCCGCCTCCGACGCGGCGCGGACCGAAAAGTCGCTGCTTGAGTTCCTGCGCCCCGAGTTCCTCAACCGCGTCGACGAGGTGATAGTATTCAACAGGCTCACGAAGGACGATTTCGGATCGATCGCCTCCATCATGCTTTCAGACCTCCGCGGAGTGCTTGCCGACCGCGGCATCGATCTGAAATGCACCGGCGAAGCCGCGGCGTACGTCGCGGAGAAATCGTATTCCGAGAAATACGGCGCGAGGAACATGCGAAGATTCATCCAGCGCGAGATAGAGGACAGGATAGCGGAGGAGCTCATTGCCGATTACAACAGGCTCGTCACCGGAGTCACCGTCGGCGTGGCGGACGGCGAACTGACATTCACCTACGACAGGAAAAAAACTGACGCGAAATGAAGAAGAGTCCGCTCACGGGCGGGACCGGCGGAACCCGCCGCACCGGAGCCTTTCCGGCGGCGCTCCGCGGCGCGGTCTCCTCGCCCGGTTTCATAATATTTGCCGTGTCGCTCGTCGTCTTCGCTGCGGCGGTCGACCTCCCCTCCGGGCTTTCGGCTCTCGCAGCCGCGGCCTGCTTCGTCTTTGCGGCGGCGCTTGCGGGATACCGCGCCGCGTCCGTGTTCGGACGGACCGGGGGAGTATGCGGCGGGCGGGAATTCCTGCCCGGAACGTCGTTCACGGCATACCGCGCGAGGGCCCGCGTCGCCGGGATCGTCATGCTCTCGGTGTCGGGCCTTCTTCTGCTGGTCTCGTTCATTTCCGACAGATTTGACTTCGATATGTCGATGTCGGTCCTGATGTCGTCGTCGGCGCTTTCCGCGGCGGCTTTCGGCACCGCATACGTCTTTGTGTTCGAGCTCATCTGCGCCTCTTCGGCGTCGCGACTGGCCGGCAAGCCGGGCGGCTCCCCGGCATACGTGTCCTCGCCCCAGGCTTTCGTAAGTCTGTCGGACGCCGTCGACGTGTCGATACTCTCCGACGGAGCCGTATTCGACAAAAGGGTCCTCGTTCGCGAGGCTTTCTTCGGTGGCAGGATATACAGGGACGGGGAGCTGCTCTCGGGCGACCTGCGTCATCCCGCTTCCGACGTTTACATACTCTCGGCCGCGTATCAGGCCGGAGGCGGTTATCCCGACAGTATTATTCGCGACGCCCGCGCGCTCGAGATATTCAGCGGGCGTCTCGAGGCGGAAAAGTCGGGAGCCGTGACGGGCATTTCATCGATAAAACGCCGCGACAACCGGCCGTCCCCTGGCGATCTCGGACTCGAGATAGGCTATTCAGGCGTCTCATCCGGCGCGCGGCTGCTCTGCGGCGGGTTTTCACCTTCGGTGCTCGCTTCCTGCTCGAGGCGGAGACGCGCCGACGGCGGGACAGAACAGGTCGGACGGGTCGAGATCTCGGACGCCTCCGCCGCCGCGGACGGAATGAGAAAAAACGGAGCCGTTCCGTTTTTCGTCGTCTCTACCGCACTCCCCGAAGGAAGCGGTCCGATGATACTTGAATGCGTTCTTGGAGTTGGGGGAGCATTTCCTCCTTTCAACCGCGAGATAAACTCCGCCGGAGCCGAGTTCGGAGTGAGATTCCGGCCGGGCGGCGAAGGCGCGGCTCCCGTGAATGACGGCAGCGCCGCGTGCGTTGCCGACCCCGGCACCGGTATACCCGAGGGCGTGACGTTCATATCCGTCCTCAGGAGCGGGGAAGAGGACTTGAGCGGAGGCGGGGACGGCGGTTCGTCTTCTCCCGGCACTTCCGTCAGCGCGTCATCCCCCGACGCGGCGATACCTCCCGTAGACGCCGAACGTGCGTCCGGCGGGCTTCGTTCGCTGTTCGAGCTCGTCACGACCTCATGCGAGAACGCCGTGAAACTCTTCATCTTCGAGAATTTCCACGTTTCGGCGTCGGTGATGCTCGCGCTCTCGGTCGTGCTTCCGGTGCTTTTCGGCCGTCCGTCCTCACTTCCTTCGGCAACCGGGCTGCTGCTCGCTCTCGTGATACTCACCGGAGTTGCGGCGGCGTCTCTCGTAAACGATACGTTTTTCCCGAGAGTCGCTCTTCCGGGCCTCGGGAAGAAGGCGGCGGAAAGACTGCTCATGTTCGGCGCCGCCGGCGCGGTGTCGGGCGGGGCGCTGTTCGCCGTTCCCGCGCTCATTCTCGGGGCGGGCGCGGCGTCGGAGGCTTATGTCCTGCCTGCGGCGGTCTTCTCCGGCCTTGCGATGCTGTTTGCCGCAAGACTTGCGTCCAGGCGTCAATTCGGACTTTCCGGCATAAACTACGTGCAGATCGTCTCCTTCACGGCCATACTCATCGCCGCTCTTCTGCCGGTGGTGGCGGGAGGACGTCTGCCCGACATACCCGGGATACCGTCAGCCCGCGAGGAGAGCGGGAAGGTCTTCCTTCTCTCGTTCATACCCCCGGCCGTCTCGTTCGCAGCGGAATACGCGGCTGCGAGGCTGTCTTTCGGCCGCTTTTCGGATGAAAAAAAGAAAAACGGGTGAATCAGCGCCGAAAAACCGTTGCTTTTTTTCCGCAGTTATGATATAATATTGCAGTTTGCGCGGAATAC
>CADCPG010000073.1 GCA_902803255.1 uncultured Ruminococcus sp.
AGGAGTGTTATGAAACGCTTTCTTTCGTTATCCGTTGCCGCGATCATTTTCCTGTTGCTCGTTCCGGTGATCTCTTCCTGCGGGTCGGAAAGTGCGGGATCTCCCGGTATGTCATCCGCCGCGGGCGGCTCGACCTCCGCGGAGGTCACTTCGTGCGCTCACGAATGGGGAGAACCCGTGACCGACAGGGAAGCGACCTGCTCCAGAGAGGGCTCAAGGTCGGTACACTGCACAAAATGCGGAGAAGTCAAACCCGGCTCGACCGAAGTCATAGAAAAACTGCCCCACACTCCCGGCGGCGAATACACCGTCGACGTCGAGCCCACATGCAAGGCTCCCGGAAGCAGGTCCGTCCACTGTACGGTATGCCGCGCGGTGATCGATTCCACCGTCGAGGAGATCCCCGCCGATCCCGACGGCCACGTGGTCTACGACTGGAACGTCACCCGTCATCCGACTATGAATTCCACCGGTAGCCGGACCGGAAAGTGTGAGGTCTGCGACAGCGATATCACCGAGGAGATGCGGCAGACCGAACCTCTCGTGTACGTGTCGAACTGGGACGCGGCGAAGAGGGACAGTATGGAATACACCTACTACTACGGCGGAATGAAAGAATTCTGCATAAAGTATAAAATCGGTGAGATCCAGGGCGCGGATCACTTTTATCCGACGGAAAAGGACCCCGAAGGGAACGATCTGCTCGTCGAGTTCTCGTTCCTTTGGAACGAGAGTCAGAAAAAACTTCACGATCCGGTCCTCACCGTCATGTTCGTTGAGGATTACAACCTCTTTAATATCGACCTGAAGTCTGGCATTATAACCGCACGCGAGAGGACGGGCGACGTATACGTGGATCCCTCTCCCTCCGACATCGCGAGAGACGCTTCGTTAAAACAGGTCCGTATCGATGACTACGGCTGGCACAGATTCGCCGTCCGTCTGCATATGGAGACCGAAGCGTCGGGCGGGAACGTGAATTACAAGTATATCGCCACTGCGTATCTCGACGGTACCGAGATATTCATAATCGACAAGAGCTCCTGGGTCACCGCGGAGGGCAGCTACAATCATACTCTCGTGGACGGAAGGCTCTACACCGCCGAACTCGACGCCGGCGGCAGACTGATCTATGACGACGTGGCTCTTCTCAACACTACGCGTATAACCGTCGAAGAGTTCTATGCGGACGGAGATCCGGGGTACCTTGTGCTCGGAGATGTTTTCTTCACCTGCGGCAAGGAGTTCATCCTCCCCGCGGAAAAGCTCTATCTTCCGGAGCAGGCGGGAGATCTGACTGTCGCCGATAACGTCTCCCTCCCGGCACCGGCATATTTCAGATATATTCAGACAAACTGAATGACACTCTGCAACGATGACCGACAACCCCGGTAAAAAGGCAGCCGCTTACGCGGGGATCGTTTTCGTCGTGCTGATATGGGGAGTCTATCCCGTGATCTGCGCCGGGCTCCTCGAACACTATTCAGCCGGCGCCTTCACTTTCTCGGGCTCCTTCATCTCCGCGGTCGCCCTGCTAGTGTTTTGCATACCGCGTCTGAAGGATATAAACGCGGATTATCTGCGAACGGCCGTTCCGACGGGGGCTTTCGTCGGATTTGCCAGCATCCTTCAGAAGATAGGACTGCGGTACACCACTCCGTCGCGCTATGCTTTTCTCGAAAATCTTTCATGCGTCGCGGTGCCGGTCGTTCTTTACCTGGTCTTCAGAAAAAAGCCTGGGAAGCTGACCGTCATCGCGAGCCTGATATGTCTTTCCGGGTGTTTCGTTCTGACAGCGCCGGACCTTGCGGGAGACGGACGGTTTCACCTGCAGGGGGAACTGCTGTGCGCGGCGGCGGGGATCCTTTACGGAGTGAACATCGCCGCTACCGGGACCTGCGCCAGAGATCTGAACGCCATGCTGTACGTCATGATACAGATGTGGACGAACGTTCTGATATCCGGAGCTGCCGCCGCTGCCCTTGCTCTGATCCGCCCCGGCGGGGTCCCTCTTGAGCGGTTCGTGTTTTCTTTTGACCCGGTGCTGATGCTCGAACTTGCCGCGCTCGTGCTCTCTGTGAGCACACTCGGATGGATCATCCGGACGGAGTCAATGAAACACGTCAGCGCCTCGTCGGTCGCGGTGATAATGCCTTTTTCTTCAGTGATCACCGGGATCGCGGCCGTTGTTTCAGGAAAAGACGTTTTCTCGCCCTTCCTTCTCGCGGGAGGAGCGCTTATCGTCGTATCATCGGTACTGTCGGGGATCGGCGAGGTCCGCGCCGCCCGCGACACGTGTACAGGACCGGAAGACAAGAGCTGAAGCAGGAGGAGATCATATGTCTGTCAAAGTAGCTGCTACGGGAGATTCGCTGTTCTGCGCTGCTTTTCCGGAGGAGTACGGAAAGATAAGAGGCGGCCTCGACGGCTTCATATCGGCATGCGACGTCAGGATAACCAACCTGGAGACCAATCTGTCGGATTTCGGCGGATACGCGTGCCAGTACTCGGGAGGGACCTGGCTCAACACGAGGAAGGAGCTCTTTTCGCACCTCGCGACGTTCGGGTTCAACTTTTTCGGGACCGCCAACAACCACTGTATGGACTATTCCTACGAAGGGATGCTGTCCACCGTCGACTTTCTGGAAGGAAAAGGTCTGGCTCACGCCGGTACCGGGAGAAGTCTCGAAGATGCGGAACGTCCGGCGGTGATTCAGACCGGAGGCGGAAGGGTCGCGGTGATCGCCGTCGACGCCTCGATGGAACCGCCGTCGATGGCGGGGCGTCCGAGCAAGATCTTCAGAGCCCGTCCCGGAGTGAACTATCTCCGTCACCGGTCGGTATACCGCGTATCCCCGGAAGAACTCGCCGAACTGAGATCGATCGCCGCTTCAAGCGGCGTCAACCTGATCAGAGACGGGGAGATCGAAGCCGGATATCTTCCGCCCGACGCTGACGGGGTCTTCTGTTTCGGCGGGCTGATGTTCACTTCAGATCCCAGCATGCCGCTCTCTTCGTGCGATGGAAAAGACCTTGCCCGGCTGACCCGATGCGTCGCAGGGGCAAAAGAGGAGAACAGTATCGTCATAGTGACCGTGCACTGCCACGACGAGGAGGGAAGCGATCCGTCGGATCCTCCGGAATACCTGAGACAGTTCTGCCGTGCGATGATCGACGCGGGTGCCGGCGCTGTCTTCGGCGGCGGAGTTCACTCGCTCCGCGGAATGGAACTGTACAGGGACAGGCCTGTGTTTTATTCGCTCGGAGACTTTATCTATCAGGGGATGCGGGTCGAATATCTGCCGCCGGATTTTCTTGAAAAATACGGACTCGATCCCGACGCGTCCGCGAAAGAGGGCTTAGACGCGAGGTCAAAAGGCGGGAAGATCGGCCTTCAGACCGACGAAAAAAACTATCTCTCTGTCGTTCCGCGGATCACTTTCGGGAAAGACCGGATCACCTGCCTTGAGATACTTCCGGTAAAGCTCGGATTCGGGACCGGAGACGGGCGGCTGGAGGGACTGCCTTATGCGGCGGTCGGCCGCGAAGGAAGAAAGATATTTGAGAGATTCTCCGGCCTCTCCGCGCGGCTCGGGACAGGTATGTATTATGACCGCGGTATCATTCGCGTCCGGGGACTCGGCGGAGGGATCGCGGAAGGGACGGGAGGATCCGACTGATGCTCGACAGAAAAACCATCTGTTTTCCGCTCAGCGAAAGGCTCGAGATCAAGTATTACGTCTGGAACGGTCCCGACGAACCGGAGGAACAGACTCAGTATCCGGTTCATATACACGATTTTATCGAGTTCTACTGTCTGATCGACGGAGACGTGAGCTTCATGGTGGAGGACACGATCTATCCGCTGAGACCCGGAGACGCCATTTTCTGCCGTCCGAACGAGATGCATCACTGCATAAGTCATTCCGACAGGGCTCACCGTCACGCCTGTTTCTGGATCCTGTCAGACAGCGAGCTGCTCCTCGGAAAGTTCATGCAGGCCCCGGGCGCGGGCGGACGTCTTATATCCCCTCAGTCCGACGATGTCAGGAAAAAGATACTTCAGAACGTTCTGGACCTCGACTCCGCCGGCGACAAGAGCGATCTTTATTCATTTTCAAGGATCGTCTCTCTTCTTGAGATGTGGTCGGAATGCGTCGGCCCCGGCGGAGGTTCGGCCGAACTTCCCGAAGAACTGAAAAGGATACTCGGCGACATCAACGGGAATCTCTCCGAGATACGCACGGTGTCGCATCTTACCGAAAAATACCACCTCAGC
>CADCPG010000074.1 GCA_902803255.1 uncultured Ruminococcus sp.
GTCGGTGACGAGTTCCTTCGGCACGAAGGAAGTGGTCTTGTTCTTCGACGAATTGTCGACATGCTCGAGGTAGGTGTTCTTTTCCGCGGCGCGGGAGAAGTCTGCGGGGACCTTGATCGGGCGGCTGAGCGTGTATACCTCGCCGGTCTCGGGATCGGTCTCCTCGTATTCCTCGTATTCGGTGACGGTGGCCTCGGAGATTATCCTGTCTGTCAGTTCCGAAACTATCGCGCTCGACGACTTGCCCGTGTACACAGAGTAGACGAACGGGGCGTAGAAGTTCTGGATGTTGTAGGCGTATTTGAGCCGGTTCTGCTCCTCTTCGGTCATAAGCGTGTAGTATCTGACCGCGAGCGGCAGATCCGGTACCGGATAGACTATCTCGTTTCCGTCGGCGTCGAGACGGAGCTCGTCGGGTATGTTCTCGGTCGACTTGCGTATCGAGCCCGACGGCAGGACGGTGTAGAGATAATCCCCGATCTCGCCCTTCATGACGATGTAGAGGTTGCCGTCGCCTCCTTCGGGATCCCATACCCACTTGCTCACGCCCTCCGCGTTCGTGACGAAGCTGCCCGAGGGCATGCCTTCGGAGGTGCGGTATTCGGTGTGCCAGTGCAGCACGGTGCCGTCGTAGAGAGTGATGGAACTGTATGATGTCGGTCCTGTTCCGCCAGATACGGGTCCGTCGGTCCCGACCACGGCGGCGTAGGTGTTGTTGAAGTCGGCGATCGAGTCGGCCATGTTCCGGTAGAAGCTTGAGATCTTCATCGTCGGGACCATGGCGACGGTCGCGTAGCCGTCCTTGTCGCGCGAGGCGCGGTAGCTGGTGTAGAGGCCGTCGAAGAAATCGGCGTAGGTTATCTTGCTGGCTTCGTTCGTGCCGGGCAGGCGCAGGAAGACGGCGGGTTTTCCGGCGAGCGTCTTGCCCGCGACGTTGAACGCGCGGATGTTGTACGACGGCATGTACAGCAGCTTCGAATCGAGCTCGAGGCGCTTCATGTTGATCTGGGTCACGACGTATCCGTCGGCGGTGTGGCTGTTCGTCTTTGTCGAATAGTCGCGTTCGGAGGCGGATGGGATGGCGTCGGGATCGAAGGCCGTGTAGAAGCTGTACATCAGCGTCTCGGAGGGATCGATCGTCGTTCCGAAGAGCGAGCGGTAGCGCCTCATCGTTTCGCTGTCGGGAGATGCGGTCTCCCAGCATCCGGTCTCGTCGTTGTATCCGGTCGCGATCCAGCCGCGCAGATATGTGTTGTAGCGCGAGTTGCTCTCGACCTGCATCACCGGTTTGCCGGTGTAGTAGATCGCGTGGGGCTCGGTCGTGCGCGGCGCGAAGTTGCTGCTGTTGTTCTCGTAGGAGAGCAGGTCGAGCGCCGGGTCGTCGCCCATGAGTATGGCGGTGACGTATTCCCTGATGTAGTCGAATTTCTTGTCGACCGCCTTGACCGTGTGGAAGCTGTCGTGCACGCTCAGAGCGGGGATGATCAGCATGACCATCGCCAGAGCGAACATGCCGATCCCGGCGAATCCGCCCATGGCGCATCTGGCGTCGACGACTCGTCTTTTGTATCCGAGATATGCCGCGACCTTGCGCTTTTCCTCGCGCGCGGCCGCTTTTTCGGCCTTTTTGCGCTCCTTTTCGGCTTTTTTCTCAGCCGGGGTGAGCTTCGGTTTTTTTGCCTTTCCGGCCTTTTCGGCTTTGTTTACTGACCTGTTCTTCTTCTTTTTGCCGGCAGAGAAGTAGTCGCTGAGCTCCTCGTCGACGGTCAGCGTGTTATCCTTCTTTCCGACCTTGCGCTTTTTCTTTCTCAGTTCGGCGCGCCGCAGCTTTTCCTCGGCCTTCAGCGCCTTCCGGTCCGCCTTCTCAAGGCGGGCTTTGCGCCTGGCTGCGAGCGATTCCGGAAGTTCGGGTTCTTCCCGGTCGGGGAATACGGATGTCCCGGTATCCTCGTCGGTGCCGCCCTTCGGCTGCGCCCGCACGTATGTTCTGTCGAACACGAACATGACGAGCAGCGCGGCGAACGACGCGATGATCAGAACGACGCCCCAGTTGGAGCGGGAGATGTTGTAGGTGAATACGAGCCAGAGTATCCCGGCCGACACGACACCCGGCACGATGAGCTGCCACACTCTGATACGCCTGATGAGACATACGGTGTAGAGCACGGAGATGAAGGCGGTAAAGAGCATGACGGCCGCGCGGACCAGCGATTCGACCGTCCCCGCCGTCATGTTGAAGGCGTATTCCTTCTCGTACATCGCGAGGTATCCGACCGCGGTCATGTGCTCCAGAGCGGCGTTGTACGCCGCGAGAGGCGCCTGCCATACCGCCCCCGCGGGATCGGGCAGCAGCCCCAGCAGTATGATCCCGGCGATCGCAACGATGCCTCCGGCCACGGCGGGCACCCTGTATTTGATGAGAGAGGCGGCTGCTGTTATCGCGGTGAAGAGCAGAGCGTACAGAAATATGCGTCCGGCTCCGAAATTCCCGGCCCCGGCCTCCCGCAGGCCGAAGGCGTCGCATACGAAGAATGTCACGGCGAACGAGGCGAAGACTATTATCAGCGCCCTGGCGATATAACCGGCGACGATCCGGCCGGTGCCGCTGACCGCCCTGTCGGGAGGACAGACGATCGGCCGTTTGTTCACGGGGACCGTCTTCATTCGCCTCTCGTATTCGCGGCGGAGTTTCTTCGTCTCTTTTCTGCGTCTTCTTTTTTCTTTTCGGGCTGCCATGGCCGCGGCGCGGTTCTCTTTGCGGGTCGAGTCGGCCGCAGGTTCGGGGGAATCCTCAACGGAGGCTCCGGCGGCTGCTGTATCCGCGGCGGTATCTTCGGCCGTCGCGGTCAGTTTTTCGTCATTTTCCGGCATTTATACCGATGCCTCCTTTCTTATGGACGGCGGAGGTCTCCTCCGGCAGCGGCATGACGCCGTCGAGCGAGCCCTTGATGAGCTTGAGGCCGTGCTCCGCGAGCTGCGTGCGGCAGCTGTCGAGATAGTTTTCGCGCTCCGACGGATGTGCGAACCTCCCGGGAGCGGAATAGACTATCACTTCGTTCTCCTCGTACGACGAGCTGTCGGACGCGCAGGGCATCGTGCACAGGCTCGTGACGGTGGGATCGTCGAGCGTGGGAAGGACAAATATGTACTTCGCGTCCTCCGAGTCGCCGACGAGCGCCGACAGCCCGGCGACCGTCTTTTCGGCGGGCGCGATGGGGGCGGTGGCGAACAGATTGAATATAACGTCGAAGTCGGCCGGCGAGCGCAGCTCGAACGAGAATGCGCCGATGACGGCACGCTCGTCGTACCATAAGAGCACGACGGTCCGCCCCGCGCGGAGCTCGCGCAGAACCGAGGCGACGGTCAGCTCGACGACGCCGTCGGCGCAGAACTCGTTCATGTCCTCGTACGCGGCGGCCGATTCCAGTTCGTTTATGTCGGGCAGATAGTTCGGGTCGGGTTCGGCGTACGGGTCGGTGAAGGGCTTGTCGGGCACTTCGGCCGGGAAGCGCATCGACAGATCCGAAAAGATATACGTCGTGTCGGTGGTGCCGGTGTTGTAGTCCTTTACTATCAGGTCCTCGGTCTTCGACGACAGCTTCCAGTGAATGCTCTTGAGCGGGTCGCCGAGGCGGTAGTCGCGGATGTCGGAGACCTCGATCTTCTCATAGCTGTTCGACGCCTTCTTAGTCTTCGACGCCGAGTCGGACACGCTCTGCGCCCCGTCTTCGTCGATCACGAGCTTGCGCGGGAGGACGTAGACGGTCGTGTAGCTGAATATCTCCGACTTTACGCGTATGATCTTAAAGAAGTCGTATATGTAAAGGCAGCTGACCCCTATCTCGTAGGTCCCGCGGAACCTGAAGCTTATCTCGTTCGTGATCTCGTAGTCCGACAGCGGGGCCATCGAGACCTTGACGCAGCGCTCCGCGGTCCTGACGCTGTTGGTCTGGGGGAGCTTGATGTAGGCGTCGATGAAGGGGCAGGGAAAGACCGACTCGTTGATGAGCCTGAAATCGTATTCGGCCGGCCTGTTCTTCTCGGTCGTCGCCGTGTCTGAGATCATGTAGAGCTTGACCGACGCCCTGCATATCAGCGCGTAGATCAGCGACGCGAGAGGGAAGAAGGTAACGAAACCGAAAAATATGTTAGACGCCGGCGAGCGCAGCAGCTGGGTGAACAGCAGCGCGCCGAGCCACAGCGCTCCCCATATCGCGAAGCGGGGCGTCAACGATATCTTCCTCCATCTGTCGGCGGCCGGGACGTTCGAAGCGGCCTTCTTGCCGCGCGACCGCCCTGCTGCGGCGCGCGTCGCTGAGCGGATCTTTTTTCCGCCGCCGGTCCCGCCGTTTTTTACTTTTGTCTTCGGCATTTGTCAGTTCCGGTATCCGGTATCCTCACCCGTTCACTGCCTGCGGCCCTTGTAGGGGACGTCGGTGGACCGCAGTATCTCGCCGAGGACCTCGTCGGCGGTCGTTCCTTTCAGCCTCGCGTCCTGTTTGAGCATGAGACGGTGTCCGATCGCCGGACGGAAGATGGCGGCGATGTCGTCTGGAAGGACGTACGAACGGCCTCTGATGAAAGCGTATGCCTGGGACAGCTTCATGAGGGCGACCGAGGCGCGCGGAGAGGCGCCGAGGGCGAGCGAGCCGTGCTTGCGCGTCGCTCCGACGAGAGAGACGATGTATCTGTAGAGTTCGCCGTCGATCCTGATGTCGGAGACTCCCTCCTTGATGCGGCGGATGTCGTCGGCCGAGATGACGTTCTCGACGGCGTCGAGCGGGTTGACACCCCGTCTTGCCATGACTATGTTGAGCTCCTCCTCGGGAGAGGGGTAGCCCATCCTGATCTTGAGGGCGAAACGGTCGAGCTGGGCCTCGGGAAGCGGATATGTGCCGACATAGCCGGTCGGGTTCTGGGTGGCGATGACCATGAAGGGGTCGGGGACGGGGTAGGTTACGCCGTCTACCGTCACCTTGTTCTCCTCCATCGCCTCGAGCAGCGCCGACTGCGTCTTGGGCGACGCGCGGTTGATCTCGTCTGCCAGCATGAGGTTGCACATGACGAGGCCCTGACGGAACTCGAACTCCTCCTTCTGGCGGTTGTAGATATTGTATCCGGTGATGTCGGAGGCCATGACGTCAGGAGTGAACTGGGCTCTTCTGAACTCAAGTCCGGTGACCTTCGCGACGGTGGCCGCGAGAGTGGTCTTTCCGGTGCCGGGGACATCCTCGATGAGCACGTGCGAACCCGCGAACATGGCGGTGAGAAGGAGGATTATCTCGGGGCGCTTGCCCACGATGACCTTCTCGATCTCGCCGATGACTTTCGACACCTTGTCGCGGTAGGCGTCAAGACCGTTTCCGGCTTCGTTTTCGTTGATGACGGTTTCGTTTTCCATAGCTTGAATATTCCTTTCGGGTAGTATGAAAATATTATATTACATTGGCGCTTTCATTTCAAGTGTAAATTGTGTGATTTTCTCATGAACAGAAGATCGGCGGCGTTCCGTTGCCCGAAAAACGCCCCGGCTATTGATTGTTTGAGGAAAATATGGTAGAATATAAAAGGGTCCCGGCGGACCGACGAAGAATGAAAGGGGTATGACCCATGACCGACAGAGAACTTCAGGCTCAGAAGGAAAAGTTCACGAGCATCTACAGAAGCAAGATCCACAGGGAGGGCGCTGACAAGCTTCTCGAGTGGCTGTGCTCCGAACAGAGCGACTTTTTCCTCGCGCCGGCATCGACCAGATACCACGGAGCCGAGAACGGCGGGCTCTGCCGCCACAGCCTCAACGTGTACGAGTGTCTTGTCGACATACTCGCCCGCAAGAGGGTGAAGGAGGTCTACAATATAAGCTATTCCGAGGAGAGCGTCGCCGTCGCGGCTCTGCTCCACGACATCTGCAAGGTGAATTTCTACACATACGACACCCGCAACGTCAAAAAGAACGGCGTCTGGGAGTCGGTGCCGTATTATGCTATCGACGACAGACTGCCGTACGGACACGGCGAGAAGTCGGTCTACATCGTGTCGGGATTCATGAAGCTCACCCGCGACGAGGCCTTCGCCATCAGATATCACATGGGCTTCTCGGGCCCCGAGGACAACAACACCATCGGAAAGGCCCTGGAGATGTTCCCGCTCGCCTTCGCGCTGTGCGTGGCCGATATGGAGGCCGCGTATTTCCTCGAGGGCATGCCCGACGCCGGCAGGGGCGTCTGATCCGGGGGTGTTCGCTTGAGCGGAGGATTCAAAAAAACAGCCGGCTGCGCTGCGGTATATCTGAGCGCGGCCGCGCCGGTGCTTTCGACCGCGGCGTCGCTCGTGTTCTGCGGGCTCGACGTCTGGACACTCTCTAACGGCGACGGGAGCCGCCGCGCGGCGCAGTCGGTGTACGGCATCCTGTCTTCCTCGGCGAAGTCGTCGGCGGCAACGCTGTCGAACGCCGGCGCGGAGCCGGTCGACATTGCGCTGGCAAAGTGGCTGAGGCCGCTCCCGGCGGTCGTGTGGACCGTTTTCGGGATCCTGATATTCCTGTCGCTCTGGCAGGCCGTCTTCACCGCCGCGGCATATGCGAAGGCCCCGGGCAGCCGGGAGTCGAACCGTATAAAGGTATGGTTCGGGCTGTTATTCAGAGGGAGATTCCTCCATCCGGCGCTGCCGTTTCTGGCGGTCATACCGCAGCTCGTCCCCTATTACGTCATCGACAGATTCGGGGAGTTCTACCGGGTGAGCGGAATGGACGGCGGGAAACCGACGTACTACGAGTATTCGGTGTCGGCGTCATTCAATACCGCCGTCGCTTCGCTCGTCATAGCGCTTTTGTCGCTGCTCCTCTTCATCGCCGCCATGCGCCCCGCGCGACGCTCGCGGCTCGATATGTACACGAAGTATGAGCCGGCGGCCGAAACCCGGACTGCCCCCCCGCGCACCCGCCGGCCCTGATCCTGGCGATGCGCGGAGGCCGGCTCTCCTTCCGGCCGGTCCTCTCATTATTCCGACAAGAACCGGCCTTTACGCTTGTTTCCATAAGGGTGTTATTAGTGTTTTTCGCGTTTTCGGTTAGGACGGACAGTAAAATGCCCGTCCTTTTCCGTTTTGTCAGGCAACCGTTGTTTACGCGTTTTTTGCTCTGTATCCGATCACATCCGCCTGATCCACCGAAAAAATGTTTCCGATGAATCTGAAACAGATGTCGATCCGCTGAGTAGACGTTTTGCAGTGCGGTACCTCGCGTTCGTGGATCACGATCTATGAGATAAACGTCCGGAGTATAGTGGGCGTCAGCTCACGTATCTCTTTTATGCAAAGGAAGCATCCGGTGGGAATACACATACAATCAACCTTCATCCGATAATCAACGTGTCTACCTGGGCAGAAAGCACAGTGACGTAGAATACTATAGGGAGTAGATACGTCGGTGGATTTCGGCACGACCATGTATAACGGTCAATGGTCTGCTTTTGAAATGACTAATCTTAAAAGGATTGTAGAAATCTATATTGAAGCGTTTTTTCAAGATCCTTCAGAGTTATAAATACACCGTCGGTATCTTTTTCGTAATTCAGATCGTCCGGAGCGGGATGAACGCCGTATTCGGATTCTTCCAATTCATAAATCATAGGCGATACGGTCGTCTACGACAAGATAAATGCTTTTCAACGCGGAGTCAAATCTGACTTTGTTTGACATGAAATCAAGAATGACGCCCTTTTTATTGGTTCTGTTGCTTTAATATTTCTCCGAGCTATCCGGGATATATCCTGTAAGATCCAATTTCGGCATGGGAGTCTCTCCTTGGTCCTATGCTTGATATAGATATTATATCACTGGTTTCACCGTCAGTTAATTATAATTGACAAGATATGAGTTGTATTTTATTATATCTCGATAAAAGTGGAATGATTCTTTTGATTTTAAACCAATGGTCCCAGAAGTCTGACGATAATCCGTTTATTATATGTCAAGTGTTGAATTATGGGCGAGTCATAACAGAGTTTGAACA
>CADCPG010000075.1 GCA_902803255.1 uncultured Ruminococcus sp.
GCAGCTCGCCGACATATTCCTGCTCATGGCGCGGAAGAGCTTCTCGTTCGGAGCGTGTTTCGAGGAGAGCGTCAGGAGGTATTTCGGAAATCTGTCGGACAGCTACATCGGCTCGCAGGAGTTTTCAAACGCCAGATTCGCCAGGAACCTCTTCGAGCGTACATGGTCCAAAGCCGCGCTGCGCTGCGCTTTCAACGGCGTGAAGTGCGAGATCCTCGAGCGGGAGGACTTCGAGGCCGCGTCGGCGGAGAGCGAGTTTTCGGAAAAGCTGCAGGAGAACCGGAAGATAGGATTCGAGTGATCCGGCCGCGCGCGGCGCCGGAAGCCGTTCGCGAAATAAAGCAGAAGAGAAGAGGCCGGCAGTTTGATAAAGCATATGACGGAAGAAAACAGGACAACGGCAACAAAACGGGGACGCGTCCGCAGGTGGCAAGCGTTGATCGCAGCGCTGACGGCGGCGGCAACGGCCGCCGCGGCGGGATGCGGCACCGGAGCGCCTGACGGGACGCCGGCCGGCACCGCAACGGAGGATAATGAAATGACAACTGCCGCAGAAGAAACCGCGCCGGTCAAAGTCACGGGGGACATCGCCCCCGAAGCGGCGGACGAAGTCCCGGCCGCCTATGATGCCGGCGCCGAGAAGCTGAACGTCGGCTGGAAAGCGGGGTACGTCGGTTCCGACACCAACCCGGACCACGCGTATACGCTGTACCGCGGCGGCGGAGCCTACGCTTACAGCGACGTCATCGAGATGGGCCCGCGCGGGACGAAGCTGGTCTTCGCCGACCCGCAACGGGGCTCTACGTCCCGGAATGCCTTCTGCGTATCGTCGTGGGTGAAGAAGGGCGGCACCTGGGTCATCGACCGCGACGGCTTCAATATAGCCGGCATGCCCGGGACAGTCGTCTCGAGCGACCCGAAGCTCGGCACCGTCTACACGTACATCTCCGACAAAGACGGCGAGTGCATCAGGTTCAGTTTCAGGGATAACGGCACCGCGTCCGGCGGTTCCCCGGCCGTTTACATGTCCCGCACCGACGGTAAATCGACCGTCGGGCTGATCAACGAAGAGGCGGAGGACCTCGCGGCCTGGATTAAGGCCGACACCGAACGCGCGTATATCAGTGAACTCGAGGGCCTGACGGCGTACTACCTGGGCGACAGCTATTTCGCCGGCAACGGAGTCGGCAGTGAGATGCTCTGGCCCGCGCTGCTCGCCGGAAAATACTCGATGAATTACGTAAACCAGGGAATAAACGGCTCGGCGGTCTCCGCGTACGCTCCGAACAACCACCCGATGGTGCTGCGCTGGGACAAGCTTCCCGCCGGAGACCCTGACTTCATAGTGTTCGAGGGCGGACGGAACGACTACAACCAGAACGTGCCGCTGGGGAATGACGGCTCGACCGACACCATGACATACAAGGGAGCTCTCCGGGGTACGATCGAGGGGCTCCGCGGCAGGTACCCGAACGCCGTGCTCATCTGCATGACGAGCTGGGAGGTCGGCGGGAGGGCCAACTCGCAGGGGCTATACTGCGGCGACTACAGCCGCGCGATGATAAAGGTCTGCGGCGACATGGGAGTTCCCGTGATCGACGCGACCGACCAGGCTGCCACCGGTGTGCGTATGACGGATCCCGCCTTCCGGGCAGAATACTGCATGACGCCGAGCGATATCTCGCACCTCAACCCCCGGGGTATGAGGCTCGTCATGCCATTCTTCGAGGCGAAGATAGCCGGATTCCTGAAGAAATAAGAACAAAGTACAGACTACAGAAGGCAGAAAGAACAGTAAAGAACACAGAAGACGGAATACGGAAGACGGAAAGAATAAAACAAGGAAACGGAAAGGTATACTGTCATGAAAAAACGCAAAAAGACCGGAAGAGGAAGAACATATGCCGGCGGCACCGCCCTGCGCCTGACCGCGCTGCTGCTCTGCGCGGTATTTTCAGCGACGGCGCTCCTTGCCTGCGGAGAGCCCGGAGGCAAAGAACAGGGACAGGGAGGAGAGGATTCCGGCTCTCTCCCCGCCGTCACCACGGGCGGCGGAGAGAGCGCGGTGACCGGGGACGGTGACGGCGAATTTATCCGCGACAGCCTTCCCGACAGCCTCGACTTCGGCGGAGCCCCGGTGAAGGTGCTCTACTGGGACGCCGAGAACCCCGAGTTTTTCGTCGAAGGCGAGACCGGCACCGCGCTCAACGACACGATCTGGGAGCGCAACATAGCGGTCCAGGAGCGGCTCGGCGTCACGTTCGACTTCATCCTGTGCAAAGGCAGCTACAACTATGTCAACGAATACCTGACGAACGTCAAGAATTCGGTGAACGGCGGCACCCCCTACGACATTCTCGCGACATACAGCATGACAGCCGGGACCGTCGCATACAACGGACTGACTGCCGACCTGATGAAGCAGCCATGGCTCGATTTCGAGAAGCCCTGGTGGCCCGACAGCCTGATCGAACAGTCGTCGATTAACGGGCAGCTGCACTTCGCGTCGGGCGACATCTCGACCAACGTGCTCTATATGATGTACGCCATGTACTACAACAAGGACTTGGCTGCGGACTTGAACATAGCCGATCCGTTCTCGTTCGTCCTGAGCGGCGAGTGGACTTTCGACAA
>CADCPG010000076.1 GCA_902803255.1 uncultured Ruminococcus sp.
GGCGGTGACCCGTCCGGCGACTTCCCCGGTGCGGACGATCCTTCCTCCGCCGCCTTTCGTCGCGAACAGCCCCTCGAGGCGCGGGTCGCACATCCGCAGGAAGCTGTCAGGCGGATAGCCATCCTCATCCGAATATTCCGCCTTGTACGACGCCAGCACATAGCTGCGCGTCAGCTCCCCGGTGAGGAGCATGACGATCCAGTCGCACGCCTCGATGAAACAGTCGGCGGCATTGTATACCTCAGGCGCTTCGTCGAGCGTCTGCCAGACCTTGGGGATGAAGAACTCGCTCGAGATGACCTTCCCGAAACTGTCGAGCCAGTGTCCCCCGCTCTTCGCGTAAAGTTTGTTTATCCTGTCGGCGTAAGGCTGTGCGGCGTGATGCTTCCACAGCTTGCACCATGCGTTTTTCTCTTTTCTGAATCTGTCGGTGAGACAGAGCGGAGTTCCGTCCGCGTATATCGGTATCAGCGTGCAGGCGGTGAAATCGACGCCCGCACCGGCTATGTCGTTTTTGTCTATCCCCGCGGAGGCGATCACGCGCGGGATAAGGATCTCCAGGGCCTTCGTGTAGTCGGAAGGGTCCTGGAGCGCCGTGCCGGGAGGGAGTGGCTCCGACGTCCCCGGCAGGAAGCTGTCTATGACTCCGTGTTCGTAATCGACGGCGGCCGAGGCGAGCTCGCGTCCGTCTGAAACGTCGACGACGGCGGCGCGCACCGAAAGCGTGCCGAAATCTATTCCGACTGTATATTTCTTCTTGCTCATTTTACCGGTCCAAAGACTTTCCCGAAAAAAACAATATAGCTTCTCCGGGCGGCTGCCCGCCCGGAGAAGCGAGGATTAAAAAGCTGTCACGCCCAGGGGTTCTGAGAGACGGGCGTCTTGACTCCGGAGAGCAGTCCGACGTAATCCCAGACGAACCACTCGCCGGTCGAAGGCTTGTTGCGAAGCTTGATCATACGGGGCGAATCGGCTCCTCCCGACTTGATGAAGAGGGTCATGTAGCCTTCCGTGTCGAAGCTGTGGGCTCCGGCGCACACCGTGAGCTTATAGGGCTCGTCGGGCGTATAGTCGTTCTCGGGGGCTGCTCCCTCGAAGAAGGAGGCCGGAACGTAATCGTATTCGGCGAAACGGTCCGCAAGGAACTGACGGTCGAAGTTCGACAGTTTCGCGGGGCCCCTAAGGAAGTTCAGCATCTCTCCTCCGGCTTCCTTGTCCTCGACGTATACACAGAGGGCAACGAGAGTGAGGGCGGCGGTGCCGAAAGGATCCTTGAGATCGGCCTCGGGTCTTTTCTTCAGGTCGGCGAGAGTCATCGGGAACTCTTCGAACACGAAGGTCTTAACGTCGTCGGTCCGGTATTCGGCGGCGGTCACGGCGGCCTCCGCGGCGGTTTTCTTTCTGCTCAGAAATGACATTTTTTACTCCTTGGGTCGCAGCGCCGGTCACTTCACGTCGCTGTCGTCGAATTTGTCGCCGCACTGCGGGCAGAATTTCGGCGGTTTGGTCGGATCCGCGGGCTCCCATCCGCACTTGTCGCAGCGGTACAGCGGGGCCCCGTCGGGTTTCTTCGCGCCGCACTCGACGCAGAATTTTCCCTTGTTGACCTTTCCGCATTTCGGGCAGGTCCAGCCTTCGGGGGCGGCTTCGGGCTTCTTCGTACCGCACTCGGGGCAGAACTTGCCGCTCACCTTTTTACCGCAGGTCGGGCAGGTCCAGGCGTCGGGAGCGGGCGGTGTGTAGCCGCCGGCCACTCCGGATGTTCCGGAAGAGGTGAAGAGTTCGGAATTGCCGGCTCCTCCGGCGTTCATCGCCATGCCGACTCCCATGAAGCCGGTCATCGCGCCGTTCGTGTTGCCCGCGGCGGTGTTCATCGCGGTCACCGTGCCGCCGACCATCCTGGCCTTGCGGACTTCGGGATCGAGCGACATCGAGGTCTCTTCCCATTCGGTGAGCTTCTTTCTCTGATCCTCGGGGATCGAGGGCACGCCGAACGTCATCGAGAAGACTTCTATCCCGCGACGGCCCCAGTCGTTGACGAGCTCCCTGTTGAGGGCGTCCCTGACTTCAACGTGGTGAGCGGGGATCTGGTCGTACGATACTCCGTTTGCTGAGAGTACCGACAGGGCGGGCTGGAGATGGAAGATGAGCTCGGACTTGAGCTGTCCGTCAATCTCGCTCCTGTTGTACTCCTTCGTCACGTTTCCGCAGACGTTGGTATAGAAGAGGATCGGGTCGACGATCTTGTAGGAGTAGGTACCGTTGAACCGGAGGTCGACCGAGAGCTTGTATCCGAGCTGCTCGTTGATGACCACCTTGAAGGGTACGGGGTTGGCGGTGCCGAATTTGTTGTCGAGGATCTCCTTGGTGTTGAAGTAGTAGATCCTCTGGTCCTTCGCGGTGTCGCCGCCGAAGGTGAACCTCTTGCCGAGAGTCTTGAAGGTGTTGATGATGCTCTGGCCGAGGCTGCCGGCGAAGATGCTGGGCTCCGTCGACGTATCGTAGGAGAATTCACCGGGTTCGGCGCAGACTTCCACGACCTTGCCCTGCTCGACGATGATCATGCACTGTCCCTCGTTGACGGCGATGAGCGATCCGTTCGAGATGATGTTGTCCTCTCCCTTGGTATTGGATGAGCGCGACTGCGAGATCCTCTTCTGGCCCTTGGCAACAAGGATCTCCTTGTCGAGAGCGTCGCAATAGAAGTATTCTCTCCACTGATCGGCGAGAACGCCTCCGACAGCTCCGGTTAATGCTTTGATGAGTCCCATCTTTTTTCCCCTTTCGAGAATTATTAGTTTGATTTTTCAGTTTTGGTTCGCCGCCTGCTGCGCGTCGCCGGCGGTCTTTTCCCCGTACGTGAAGCCCCAGACGCGCCACTCGCCGCCGTAGTTGATCTCGAGGATGTTCATCTCGGCCTCGACCAGCTCTTCTTTCGGCTCCTCCGCGGTCCCGCCGTTTCCGGGCCCGGCCGGCTCTCCGTCTTCAGCGCCTCCGTAGCGCCGCAGCACCGAGAATTCGAGGCGGCAGCTGACGCAGCTGTCGGTGTATCTTATGTATCCGGCTTCCCGGATCCCGCCGTCCGTCAGTTCGTATCCCGAACAGGGCTTCATCATGAAGACCTCCCTGTAGGACTCCATCATGTTGACGTATCCGGCGGTGCCCTCTATCATCTTACCGATGAGCGAGCCGTAGTTCGCGTTGAAGCGGTCGGCGTTGTTCCTGTTATCCCAGGCTCCGCCCTCGCAGATGTATCTGATATAGTCGGAGGCGAACGCCTTTGCGGCGGCGACGCGCCCCGGATCGGTCTCGGCGGCGGAGGCCGGAAGGAAATCGAAGTCGGCGAAGACATCGTAGGCGGACACCCTGAACGACGCCGGCTCGAGCGCCCGGCCGTCAAGCTCCGCCTCCACCCTGGGAACGGCGAGGTAGCCGGTGAAGACGTATTTGTCGAACGCCGGGAAGGCCTGCGGGACCGACGCCAGCTCGTAGACCGAATATCTGCCGAGCATCGTTCCGCCTCCGCCGAGATCCGCGGCGGTGGGACCTCCGGCGACCTTCGACGCCTCGCCGGCGTCGCGCCCGTTGATCCGCACCGAGCTTCCCGCCGGTACCGTGACGGTGACTGTGTATTTGCACTCGGGCGGCGTCCCGAAGACGTAGTTCCCGCCGTCCGACGAATCGGGTGTCAGGGATCTGCCGTATATCTCGGCTGCGACTTCGGGCTGTCCGAAGAGGCCGTCGACCGTCCATACCGTGAGGGTGGGACGCGTGCCGGTGCCTCCGTCGTCGAGCTCGCCGAGCGGGCCTTCTACCGATTCGGAGCCTGCCCAGCTGCCGTCGAGCTCCGCTCCGCCGACCGTGACCGTCACGCCTGCGGGGGCCGTCACGCTTATGCTGTGCGTCGCCGAAGCGGGATATCTGAAACGGTAGACCCCGGTCTGCCCGTCGCGGACGGCCTCGAGGCCGGTCCCGTCAAGGGATGCGGTTATTACCGGTTCGAAATAAAGGTCGTCGAAGACTCGCTCCTCGCAGGGCGCGGCCGACGGGTCGTCGCCCGGCTTGAGATCGAAATAGACGCATTCTGCCGTTTCGCCGGTCTCCGGCTTTTTGCCGTTGACCGTGAGTTCCGCGCCGCGCGGGTACTGCACCCGCACCGCCGGAAACTCGACCGAGGTGAAAAATCCGGTCGGGAAATCCATGTCGCCGGTTTTCCAGCCGGTGCCTCCCGCATTCTTCTCGAGCGTCACCGTGGCGAACCTGCGTCCGTCGGAGAAGATGTCGTAAGTCCCTTCGGCTCCCGAATACGAGTTTTTGAGATATGTTATCTTCCCGGGCTCGAAGGCCGGGGCGAGGACTTCCGAGGCCAGTCTTGACGCATCCTCGCAGCCGGTATAGCCTTTCGGGAAATACTCCTTGATGAGCTGCCTCCAGCCGGCGGCGTCGGTGTTGCTGACGAGGTCCCGCATGTACGCGTCGGGGCCGGTCTCCGACTTCATTCCGACGATCCTCCAGAAGATGATCCCTCCGGCCGCGATTACCGCGAGCGCCGCCGCGGCGAATATGATCATTCCCCTGAGGAACCTGCGCCGCTTCGGAGCGCGCCTGCGCTTTCGGGTCCGGTCGGGCACCGTGCCGTACAGGCTTCCCGACGACGGGGGCTGAACTCCGGCGGCTCTGAGTCTCGCCGCGGCCGCGGACTCAAGTCCGGGATCCGACGCGGGGCCGTTGCGGTCGGTGCCCCTGACGGGCACGTCGGGCGCCTCGTATCTCCCGTACGGGTATTCCGGGACCGACGCTCCGTCGCTGTCCCCGGTTCCGCTTCCGGCGGCTTCCGGGGTTTCGCCGGCAGTTTCGCTTCCGGAGTCTTTCCGTGGCTCCCCCGTTTCCTCAGTGAGACTGCTGTTTATTTCTTTTTCAGTATCTTTTTCCATCGTTTCAGGTCCGGCCGGCGCCGGCGCGGTGTTCCCTCCGGTCTCCGGCGTCATGACGTTCAGTTCAGGCTTCCGGCATCGGCGCCGCTCTTGGGGAACAGGATCGACCTCTCAGCGCTCCCCGGTATCTTCACCGAGGTCTTTCCGCCGACAAGGAGCCCTCCCGCGGGCTTCAGCGCGGCGGCTTCGGCGCAGCCGAGACCGTACATCACCGAAGCGAGTTCGTCATATGTCATACCGCACGGGTAGAGCGACTCGGAGGAGGCGCAGAAAACGACATACGCTCCGTCCGCCCTCTGTCCTATCGCCGCCCTGGGGGCGTATCCGCCGCCGAGGCCGGTCTGCGGGACTCCGCCGGAGATGAGCACGCGGTCGGCCGAGACGGCCCACTCGTAGCCCGAGTTCGCGATCTCGTATACCGTCTTGCCGCCTATGTGGAGCTTCCCGCCGGGATCCGCCGCGACTACGCAGTATTTCGCGTCGCCGCCATCTCCGGCGTATGTGAGGATGCCGTCAGACAGCAGGGCGTCGAGCGTCCCGTCAAGGCCCAGGGAGGCGTCGCCGCCGCGCCCGCCCTCGCTCCTGTGCGCGAGAGACGGCTTCTGCGACGATACGTACCAGCAGCCCTCCCAGTCCTTTCCGCTTCCGCCGAGTCTTCCGGATGTCCCGGGAGCGGCGGACGCCTGCCCTCCTTCGGCGGGCACCTGGACGACGCCCGGGCCGTCAGGCTCGGACGGCGGAAGATAGAACTTCGAGAGCTCGATCTTTTCGGATGAGAAGAAAAGGCGCGCCGGGAAAAAGCCGCGTTCGGTCATCGTCGCGCAGAGCCGGTCGGCTTCGTCGCCCGACCTGCTGCGGGAGACCGCGAACAGCGCGGCAAAGACCGCGACGGCGGCAAGCAGCAACGCGGCAGCCGCAACTATGAGGATTTTGAGCGGCAGAGGAAGTCTGCTGCCCGATCTGAGGGTCCCCGGAGCCATGCGCTTTTCCTTTCAAGATTAAGTCCTAATTATAATATCATAAAACCGCCGAAATGTCAATAGATTCGCCCGCGCGCGTGCCGCGCGGGGCTAAAATTCTCCCTTTTCCGCGGTGCAGCAACACACGTGGCAGAGCGAACCCGCGACATAAGGCGAAAAACGCATAAAAGCGGGCCCTGAGGGGATCCTCCTCCCCAGCACCGGGCCGAGGGTTCCCCCGAGAAGCTTCGAGTATGCCTCGCGGGCGGTCCAGCATCTCGCGAACTCTTCTCCGCCGTCGCGCGACGCCTCGCCACGCCCGACCGCCTCCGCCTCCTCCGACGTGAAGAAGCGGCGCGCCATGCGCAGCCTGACGGAGGGGTCCGACTTCTGCGGGAGCATCATGACGTCGATGCCCGCAGGCCGCCCCGATACGGCGCAGACGACGGCCGCGCGGTCGTGGGATATCGAGAAGAAGACGTGTCCGTCGGCGAAGGCCGGCTTGCCGTGCTCCCCTCTCTCTATCTTTCCCGCGCCGGCGCCGAGACGCTCCAGCAGTTCAAGCAGCAGCAGCGCCCCCGAGAGCGATTCGGCGGCCGCAGCGGGGTATCTCTTCTCGAGCGAGTGCGCGTATTCCTCTCCGAAAGCGTCCGCGAGTTTCTTACAGCCATCACCCGAAGGAAGGGCGACCCCGTCCGCGGCGACCGCGAGGCCGCCGTCCGAATACAGTATCCTCACGGCTTCAGAACTTCATTCCGGTGAGTTCCATGACCCTCCGGTTGAACTCCTGGGCGGCGTTGTAGCCCATCTTCTTCTGCCTGTCGTTCATCGCGGCGATCTCTATGATCACGGCGAGGTTGCGGCCGGGCTTGACGGGAACGGTGATCGCCGGGAGACTTATTCCGAGAATGTCCTCGTGCTCCTCGTCGAGGCCGATGCGGTCGTACATCTTGCCGTCGACCCAGTTCTCGAGCTTGACGACGAAATCGATCTTTTCGGTATCCTTCACGGCGCCCATGCCGAAAATGCGGCTGACATCGACGACCCCGATGCCGCGGAGCTCGACGTAGTGCTTGAGTATGTCGGGCGCCGAACCCACAAGAGATTTGGCGGAGACACGCTTGATCTCGACGGCGTCGTCGGCGATGAGCCGGTGGCCCCTCTTGACAAGCTCGATGGCAGTCTCGCTCTTGCCTATACCGCTGTCGCCGAGCAGCAGTACGCCCTCGCCGTAGACCTCGACGAGCACGCCGTGGATCGTCACTCTCGGCGCCAGCGACACCGCGAGGTATGCGAACATCGCCGCCATGAGGTCGGTCGTCGGGGCGGCCGAGGCGAGCAGCGGCACCTTGTATGCACGGCAGGCGTCGATGAACTCCGGAATCGGGATATGCCCCGCCGTCATGATTACGGCGACCGGTTTTTTCTCGACGAAGGCCATGATATGCTTCTGCCGCTCTTCGGGATCCAGATTCCCGAGATACCTGTGCTCGGCGTTCCCGATGAGCTGGATGCGGTCGGAATCGAAAATGTCAAAGAACCCCGAGAGAGCGAGCCCGGGGCGGTCGATCTCTGTCGTCGACACCGAAATCTTCTCGGCGTCCTCGGGCAGATATACCTCTTTGAACTTGAATTCCCTCACTATCGTTTCAAGCGAGATGCTGTATTTTTCTTCCAAAATGTCCTCCTACGGCAGGCGGTGATGCACAATCCGTTTTGTATTTATTATTCTGACCGCGGGCTGCGGCCCCGGTACGCCGGGCCGGCGGCGCGCAGGCCTCCGCTCCCAACTTTATAAGTATATCATATTTTTCCGCAAAAGAAAATAAAAAATTGCAGCGTCCGGAAAATCCCCCGGAATAATACAAAAAAACCGCCGTGTTCACATTCGTGTAACAAAAAAATGATAATATAGTATTTGGTTTATTATAAGGGAGACGTTTTTGTTTCCCCGCGGAGGTATCCCTATGATATTCGGACATTCTGACAGAAATAATCGATCCTGCGGGAGGGCGGCGCGCGCGGCGTCGCTGCTTCTCGCGGCGGTCTTCGTGCTGTTCGCGGCGGCTCTTTCGTCCTGCTCGTCCGGCATAAAGCCGGTGAAGGCGACCGCCGGGGAACTGAAGCCGGTAGGCAGGGTGGCCGGACACGAGGTGACCTTCGACGAGCTGCGCTACATCACTATGAACGTGAAGGCCGATCTCGAGGACAAATACGGCGCCGGGATCTGGGACGACCCCGCGAAAGCCGCGGAACACCGCGACGAGCTCTATGCCCTCGTGAAGACGGGCTTCGAGTCCGACTACTACGCGGTGGTCTCGATGGCCGACGAATACTACATAGGCGGCGCCGACAGGATGCTCTCGGAAAGCGCGATAAAGGAGGCCGTTGCGAAGTCGGTCGACGAGACGGCCGAGTCATGCGGCGGGAAAAAAGAGTATCTCGCCGAACTCGCGGCGAACTACCTCAACGACCGCCTGTACAGGTTCTACCTCTCATGCGGTGAATGCGCGAACGAGCTCACGATCATCCTCAAGACCGACCTGGGACTGCTTCCCTCGACTCCCGACGATTTCGACCGGTATCTCCACTCCGACAAGTTCATCCGCACGAATCACATCTACATAAAAGACAAGACGCCCGAGCGGCTGGAGCTTGCGAAGGAACTTGCCGAACAGCTGAAGGCCAGCGACAGGCCCGACCTCGAGATCGTCCTGCTGAAGGGGAAATACTGCTCCGACTACACGATGACGACGACGCACGGCGCATACTTCGCGAGGTACACGTCCGACTACGGCGACGAATACGAAAAGACCGCCTTCGCGCTGAAACCCGGCGAGGTCGGCGAGATCGTCGAGGGCAGCGACGGCTACTATGTCATCCTCCGCCTCGAGAAGGAGGAGGACTGGATAAACAAGAACTACGCGGATTTCTGCGACGATATCGTCGGTTCCGAATTCAACTCGATGCTCGCCGAATTCAAGGCCAGACTCGACTTCACCTACAACGATTACGGCAGCGGGATCGATCTCGTCGCGATGAAATGAGCCGAGGACGGAAACCGTTTTGAAAATGAAAAGGATCTCTGCCGGCAGGAGGCTCGCCTACCGCAGCCGGCACAAAAAAAAGGGCATCGGGTGGAACGGAAAGTTCTTCATCGTCGTGCTGATCTGCGCGTTCGCGCTCTTCGTCACGGCGATACTGCTCGGGAACTACCTCGGAAAGCTCAGCCGCGGCGGACCTGAGACGACGGCGGCCGCGAAGACCTCCCGGGAGGATCCCGCGTCCGGCATCCCGATCCCGCGCGACAACATAATTGCGAGGCACCTCGACTTTGACCGGATCCCGGATTTCTCGGCCGGATCTCCACCGGAGTCATCCGCTCCTTCAAACGCGGACGGTACCTCCGCGGAAGAAAGTACCGCGGGCGATACCTACGCTGACGGAACGGAACCCGGCCGGACCGGCACCGGCGGTCCCGGCTCCTCCGGAGAGCTTCCCTTCTCCTACGACTCGGTATCCCTCGTCCTGCGGTATCTGCCGGAGCGGGAAAGCGGAGGAGAGCAGACGTCAGAGGAGACGTCCGGACCGGCCGGACCGGTGAAGACGGGGACAGGCATGAAGCTCGCCTATACGTCTCCCGTAGCGCTGACTCACGGCTACGACGAAACGTCGGACGAGTCTCTCGGCGGAAACCTCGCGCTGCTGGCGAAAAGGCGCGACGTCCTTTGCGTATCTGGCATTTTCGACGTCACCTTCCACACCTCATCCTACTCGATGCGCGAGATAATGCGCGAATACGAGCTGGCGCTCCTCGAGGAGCTGTGGCGCTTCGGCCTTTCGGACTTCGTGCTCCGGGGCTTCGGCGCGGGCGACATATCCGACGCCGAGGAGTTTGCTGCAGAACTGCTCGGGCGGACGAAGAACGGCTGCCGCGTGTTCATCGCGCTGGGGTTCGATTTCTTCGAATCGGACGGCGCGCGCGAAACGGTAAAGGAATTCGCCGACCGGGGCGTCTTCTTCGCGCTTGATCTGTCCGACCTCGAGATACCCGGCCTTATGAGCGCTCAGACTCTGGTGTACGACAGGGTCAGCCGTCTGTCGTCGCTGCTCCTCACATACGGGATGAGGGTGGTCGTCGGATGCGGCTCGCCCGAAGGCTACGACGGTGAGGTCGCGGGGGCCGTGCGCGGCGGAGCGCGCAAC
>CADCPG010000077.1 GCA_902803255.1 uncultured Ruminococcus sp.
ATCGCGTCGACGCCCACGGCGGTCTCACCGTCGGAGTAGCAGTTGAAGTAGTTGACGAAGTTCTTGAGCTGTCCGATGAGCGTGCCGACGTTCGCATCGGCGATCTTGTTTTCCATTGTGATCTTGGCGGCGAAGCAGTTGACGATTTCGCATCCGGTGTCGGTGTGTCCGGCCTTTGCGATCAGGCCGCCCGCGTAGGGATTGGCGGATGTGGAGGTCTCCTTGACGGTGAGTTTCACGTCGTAGGCGTAGCAGTTGCGGATGTGGAGAGCCTGGTTGTCGGCGCCCTGGCATCCGACGATGCCGCCGGCGAGGCCGTACGCGGTGGCTCTTGCTCCGCCGGCCGTGACGGTCACGCCGGTGGCCGAGCAGCCGTCGAGCGTGGTGCATCCGCCGACTCCGAGGACACCGCCCATGAAGCTGTTCTTTTCGGTGATCTCGGTGAGCGAGTCATCGGGTACGCCGACTGTGGTATTGGAGACAGAGCAGCCGGCGATCGTCATCTGCATTCCGGCACCCGACTTGGAGGCGCGGCCGACAAGGCCGCCGGCGGATGTGCCGATGACTTCACAGGACTCGACGTGGCAGTTGTATATGCCGGACATCGTGGTCTTGTCCTCGGTGCAGGTCTGCTGCGCTACGAGAACGCCGCAGAACTTGTTGCTGGTGACTTTGGCGCCGGTTATCGTGAGGTTCGAGATGGTGGCGTCCTTGGTTATCCCGAAGAGGCCGCCGTAGCCGCCGCCGTTGACGACGAGGCCGGTGATCTCGGCTTCACCGCCGTCGAAATTGCCGCTGAAGGGCTTGTCGCTGGCGTTTCCGATCGGGGTCCAGGCCTTTCCGCCGAGGTCGAGGCTGCCCTTCATGGCGAAGTACTGGCCGGCGTAGGACTCGCCTTCGTTGACGTCCTTGGCGAGTTTCGCGAGTTCGTTCTCGCTCGAGATGAGGAAGGGGTTGTTCTCGCTTCCGTCGCCGCCCGAGAATCCCACAGCCGCCGAAACTCCGTCCCACGAGGCCGAAGCTCCGAGCGTCATGGCGAATGACGAGGCGATCAGGGTGAACAGCACCGCCGCGGCAGTCAGCGCCGAAAGGCGGGCTTTTCTCTTGGAAACAGTATTCATTTCATACTCTCCTTGGAATATTGTTGTTTTGATTATTGCAGAATGTACATAACTGTCATCGCGGGACCGCGCGGGCGTGAGGAGGGCTGCTCAGCCCTCGAATGCCGCCATTACCGTTTCGATGCCCTTGTTGAAGACCGCTGTCTTGGTCCTGAACGTCGTGGCGTATGCGGAGGGATTGCTCAGCGCCGAGGTGCGGAAGAGGTTTGCCGTCGAGTTGCCGAAGGCCTCGGCGTAGAGCCTGCCGATGTCGAAGCTGACGTTGTTCCGGATGATGTCGTACATCTCGGCTACCTCGGCTCCGTCGGCGTATCTGACCTTCATCGTTGTCTCGAAGACGGCGGGGGTGACCATCCTGTAGCTTGCCGAACCCATAGCCTCGAGCATGGCGGCCGAAGCCTCGATGTCGTGGCTGGCGGAGGAGACGGCGTACATGGTGAACGGATGTCCCATGTTGGTGCCGAAGTTCTCCTGGTCGGCGTTGAATTTGGGCTGCGGAACGATGCCGTACGCGAATTCGATCTTCTTGGTGGAACCGGCGTTGTCCTTTCCGGCGACTATGAAGCAGCGGTCGGTGATGAAGACCGCCCGCTCCTCGAAGAAGACGTTGCGGACCGACGTGCTGTTAGTGTGGTAGCAGCCAGTCGAGCTGAGGAAGTTGCCGGTGAGTTCGCAGGCCTCGAGGGCGCGCTGGCCCTTGAAGTCGTCGGAGATGGTGATGCCGCCGTCAGCCGTTTTGGAGACCGACGTGATTCCGGCTGCGGTCTGGAAGGCGTCGATGTTGGTCTCGAAGATGACCATGCCGAAGGTGTCGCCCGCGGAGCGCGAGTTGCTTGCGTCGGTGTCGACGTAGATGTCCTTGCACATTCCGAACATCGTCTCCATCGTCCAGGCGTTCTCTTTGACGAGCTGTTCGGGAGTTTTTGCGAAGAGAGGATTGTCCCTGTAGTTTTCAAAGAGCGCTCTGTTGTAGAACGTGGCAATCATCATCCAGAGCAGGTTGGTCGAGATATCGCCCGACGCGAAATAGAGCTTGTTTTTGATCGTGCACTCTTTCGTCAGGGCCTCGGGCCACCAGGGCTTCTCGATGTCGAAGTATTTGGTGGAGAGCAGGTTGGCGCAGTAGCCCTTCAGCGCGAGAGCCGGGGGAGTGCGGCTGTATGTCGCGTAAACGTCGAAGAGGTGGTCCGACTTGTAATCGGCGTCAGCCTTGGTCGTGAACTCGTCGTTGGTTCCCGAGGAGCCGGCGGCTTCGACCCAGACGAACTTGATGCCCAGACGCTCCTCGACCTGGACGTTCCTCGAATAGATGGCGCTGTCGATGATGTTTCCGCTGTCCTCCTCGACGTAGAACTCCTTCATCGAGTAGTCGTTCCACATGAGAGTCGTGATGTCGGTGCCGAAATCGAGCTTCTCGGGAAGCGAGTCGAGACGATAGCCGTCTTCGTCGTAGAGGCTCTTCTCGGTCACTTCGGCGGTGTCGGCAGAAGCGGACGTATCGCCGGGCTGCGTGTCTTCCGGTGTATCCGGATTGCCGCACGCTGCAGCCAGCGGCAGGATCATCAAGAGCGCGAACAGCAGGCTGATGATTTTTTTCATTGCTTTTTCTCAGCTGCCGGACGGGGATCCGTCCGGTGCTTTTCCTTTCATGGTCTGTATTTCGCTTGTAAAAGAGATCAGAGGTTCAGAAGATACTCCGCTACGGTGTAGGAGTATTTAGCGAGAGGCATCTTCAGCGCTTCGGGGAGTCTGCGGTAGAGGGCGAGCTCGTAGATGAACGCGCCGGGATATCCGCAGTCGCCGAGCAGCTTCATGACGGCCTCCCAATTCACGGTGCCCATGTAGGGGATCTGGTGGAGGTCCTTATCGCCGATGTTGTCGTCGATGTGGAGGCATACGAGACGCGGCGCGACCTTCTTCATGAAGGGGATCTGGTCGGCGTACATGCGGTTGCCGTGACCGGTGTCCCAGCAGATGCCGACCTTGCGGCCGGCGAAGGCGTCGGTTATCGCGATCAGCTCCTCGGGAGCCGAGCCGAAGCGGCGTCTGCCGTCGACGTCGGCCATGTTCTCAAAGGCGAATCCCACGCCGCGGGCCTCGCAGAGGTCAAGCAGGGGAGCGTAGTACTCCAGGTTGAAGGCAACGTCCTCCTCGGGAGAGGAATCGGGTATGTCGCGGCAGCTGACGGGGTGCATCACTGCCCACGGGATGCCGAGGCGGCTGTCGATCTCAAGCGATCTCTTCATCATCCGGAGGAAGAATTCGTTGTACTCGCAGCCTTCGTCGAAGACCGTCTTGCGGCGCATCGAGGGCCTCGGATAGGGCGGATGGCTCTGGACAAAGGTTATTCCGAGCTTCGCCGCGGTGTTGCCGATCTCGTCGGCGGCCTTTTCCCATATGCCGTCCTCGCACAGTTCGCTTGCGTTTCGCTGCATCATGCACATATTGAGGTCGACCGTGTCGAATCCGGCTTCGCGGAGGAGCCGCAGGGCGTCGGGCATATTGGCCGTCCGTCCCGGAACGTAGGTATAGAAGGGATTTGACATGCATCCCGGTTTTCTGATCATGGTTCTGCCTTTCTAGCATGAAGGAATATTTTTTTATATTATAGCAGTTGAAAGAATCTTTGTCAATGCTTTTTTGGACGGTGCGGCCCGCGGAGCGCCGGCCTTCCGCACGTGAGCGGGCGGGGGTTACTATTTTGTGACGGGCGGGCGGTTTTATGTTGAAAATATCCCCGGTTTATGGTATAATCATACTGTAAAACTATTATTAACGGGAAACCAAAAAAACATCCCCGGAGGTAAACAAGATGAAACTTTCAGCCAAAGTCCTGTCGGCGCTCATGGCGCTGGCGATGTCGGTACTGTGCGTTTTCCAGCTCGTTTCCTGTGGAAACGGCACAGAGCAGCCGGGAGACACGACTCCTGCCGTGACGCTCCCCTCGAATGACCCCGCCGAGTCGACCGACCCCCCTGAGACCGAACCGGTATTCAAAGAGGCGAACTACGGCGGAGCCGACTTCACCGTCTTCATGCGCAGCGAGACAGCTTCGTCCTACGCCGGCATCTATATAATCACCGAAGAACCTTCCGAGATCATGTCGAGCGCGGTGTTCACCCGCAACGACCTCACGGAGGAAAGATACGGGATAAAGATCGGTGCGAGGCAGGAGAGCAACCCGTACACTTTCATCGAGACCTCGATAAAGGGAGGAGCCGTCGACTTCGACTGGATACTCGACCGAAGGATATACCTCGCGCCGCTCGCGAACAAGGGACTGCTTTACAACCTCAATGACCTCGACATAGACTATACCAACCCCTGGTGGGACAAGAACTCGGCCGAACAGTACGAGATCGCCGGGAAGCTGTTCATCGTCGCGAACGACATAAGCATAGGGAACCTCGCCGGAGTCAGATTCTTCTTCTTTAACAAGAATCTCGTCGAGACCTACCATCTCGAAGATCCGTACCAGCTCATGAAGAACAACAACTGGGTCCTCGACGAATTCCTCAAGATGGTACAGGGCGTCAACGATCCCGGACCCGAAGGGACGCTGGGCACCTACGGACTCCTGCGCGAGACCGGCGCCTCCAACGGCAACCACATGCACCTGCTCACCGGCTGCGGCATCTATCAGACCCAGCGCGACGCCGAGGGCGGCTTTGTTCTTGGCGTCACCGAGAACCTCGACAAGGTCCAGACCATCACCGACAAGCTCAGAGCCGTCTTCGATGCTCCGGGCAACACCCTGACCTATTCCGAGACCAACAAGCTCAGCACGGTGAGCGGGACTTACAAAAACGACTACGACCGCGGCAGGGCGAGCTTCGCCGAGGGACATTTCCTCTTCGTCCAGAACGGTATGAACATAGCCAACCAGTTCGCCGAGATGGCCGACGACTACGGAGTGCTCCCGAACCCGAAATACAACAGCGACCAGGAGAACTACGCGCACAAGATGGACAAGTTCTCCCTCATCTGGGGCATGCCGAACGCTCCCGACGCGGTCGATACCGAGAGAGCCGCGACGGTCGCCGACTACTGGGCCTATCAGTCGATGGTCCACGTCATGCCGGCATACTACGACATCACGATCAAGACAAAGAGAGTCAACGAAGTCACCGCGTCCGAGAACCTCGACATCATCAAGGCGACGATCGTCTACGAGCCGATCGAACTGTTCGGCATACAGATCGCCGAAATGATCAATACCTGCTACGAGGCGGGCACTTTCGGCGGATGGAACAACCAGTCGAAGATGCTCACCAAGAACATCGGCACGCTCGTCGATTCGTTCAGAGACTGACCGGAAAAGACCGGGAAAAACACAGACTGTGACAGCTGACGGGGTCGGGTGCGCGAAATGACTTTCCGCTCGCCCGACCGGGCGGCTGTCCGGAAGAAGAAGGATCAGGATCATGAGAAGAAAACTTCGCATCGGAGTGTTCGGATGCTGGCGCGGCAGCGCCTACATCAAGTCCCTTATCCAGGGAGGGATCGAAGGAGCGAGGATCACCGCGCTCTGCGACAAGAATCCCGCAAGGCTCGAAAAGGCGCTGTCGCTCTGCCCGAAGGGCAGATACGCGCCGAAATGCTTCGAAAACGCCGACGAATTCTTCGCGTCGGGACTGTTCGACGCGGTGTTCCTCTGCAACTATTTCAATGAGCACGACGAATACGCCGTGCGTGCGCTGAACATGAACATACACGTGTTCAGCGAGACGATGGCGGCGTCGACCATGGCCGGGGCAGTCGCTCTCTGCCGCGCGGCGGAGAAGAGCAAGGCGTTATACATGATGGCGGAGAACTACCCGCACAGCCGCGGGAACCTCGAGCTCAAGCGCCTTTACGAGGGCGGCACGCTCGGCAAGCTGGTCTTCGCCGAGGGCGAGTACGTTCATCCGATGAGCCCCGACACGACGAGACACTACAACAACCCGCAGGATCACGGCTACTACCACTGGAGGAGATTCATTCCCCGCACCTACTACTGCTCGCACGCCCTCGCCCCGCTCATCTACATGACGGGCGAGATGCCGAAGAGAGTGGTCGCGATGGTGGCCGACAACGACCCGGAAAGCATAAAGAAGTACAAAAAATTCTATACCGAGAGCGCCGGCGTCATGCTCATCACGACGTCCGGCGGCGCCGTGATGCGCGTCAACGGAAGCTCTAGCATGGCTCCTCACGGCAACTGGTACCGTCTGGCCTGCACGAACGGCGGAGCCGAGACGGTCCGGGGAGACCAGACGAAGGTCAGACTCTCGTACAACAGCTGGACGAAGCCTGAGGGCGCCGAGGAGGACACGGTTTACGAGGCGCAGTGGGCATCGGACGCCGAATCGGCCAACGCCGCCGGACACGGCGGCGGCGACTACTGGGTGGTCCGCAAGTTCGTCGAGGCCTGCCGCGGCGAGAACACCCCCTTCCCGGACGTCTACACCGCCTGCGCGATGTCAGCCGTGGCGATACTTGGCTGGCGCTCGGTACTCAACGGCAACATCCCCTACGACATCCCCGACTTCAGAAACGAGGAGGAGAGGTCGAAATACGAACAGGACAGGCAGTTCCCCTTCCCGAAGGAGGGCGTCCCCAACAACATCCCCTACACGACCGGCCGTCCCGATCTGACGAACGACTGGGAATGAGCGTTTATTTTCTCGGGATCGATATTGGCTCGACCGCCGTCAAGGCGTGTGTCGCCGGAGGCGGCCGCGTCGCCGGACGCGGAAGCGCCGGCTATCCCACAGACCGTCTTCCCGACGGCAGAGTCGAGCAGGACCCAGACGACTGGTACCGCGCCGCCGCGGAGGCCGTAAGGGCCGCCGTGGCGGATGCCGGCATATCCGGCCGCCGGATCGCCGGCATCGGCCTCTCCGCCCAGGGCGGCGCCATGTACGCCGCCGGGCGGGGCGGCGCTCCGCTCACCCCCGCGGCGAGCTGGATGGACCGCAGGGCCGGGGCCGAGGCGAAGGAGGAGGAGCGGCTGTTCGGGGCGGAGAGGATCAGACGTATGTGCGGCTGGCCTCCCTCTGCGTCCGACTGCCTCGCGAAGCTCATGAAGCTCCGCCGCGAGGACCCGGGCCTCTTTTATTCAGCCGGACGCTTCCTCACGACCTGCGAATCGGTCACCGCGAGGCTCACCGGCCACGCCGTCACCGACCCGACGGGACAGGCCATAACCAGACTGTACGACTACCGTTCGGGCGCTTATTTTTCCGATGCGCTGAATTACCTTGGCATCGGTGAAGAGAAGTTCGCGTCGGTGCTGCCCTGCGGCTGCTTCGCCGGGGGACTGCTCCCCGAAGCCGCCGCCGACCTCGGCCTCGATGCCGGCACGCCGGTCTACAACGGGGCTCACGACCAGTACTGCGCGTCGATCGGAAGCGGAGTGACAGAGCCCGGGCAGCTGCTCGTCGCCACCGGCACCGCCTGGGTGCTCTTCGGAGTATCCGACAGGATCATCGACGCCCCGCCGTATCCGGCAGCCTGCGCGCATCCGGCAGCCGGCAGGTACGGCGTTATGACGTCGATGTCGGGCTGCGGCGGAGCTCTCGGGGCTTACGCCGCATCGAAGGGGCGCACGCTGCGCGAACTCGACGGAGAGATCGTCTCGCGCGGCCTCGCCGACGGAAAAGGCGGCAGGTTCGTCTGTCCGCTGCCCGAGATGTACTCAGTGGCGCACAGGGAGGGCGTATGCCGCCCGCTCGGCGAAGACGCGGAGCTCGATCCCGCCGAAACGGCGCTCGCGGCCATGGAGTCGATAGCTTTCGAGAGCAGGATACTTATCGAGGCCTTCGAAGCCGCAGGATTTCCGCGCGGAGACGAAGTCGTGATGTCGGGAGGAGCCTCAAAGAGCCCGCTCTGGCGGGGGATCCTCGCCGACGTCCTGGGAGACCGGAGGCTCTTCATGCTCTGCGAGCCCGACGCCCCCGCGCTCGGCGCGGCGCTCATCGCCTCGGTATCGGCCGGGGCGTACCCGTCGCTCGCCGCGGCGTCGGCGGCATTCTCGGCAAGAGTCGAAGTGCCGTCAGATCCCGGAAGAAGCGCGGACTACGGCGAAAAATACCTCCGCTACCGCGAATGGGCATTGAAGTAATATAATAAAAGCCATATTTATTTACAGAGAAAGGCAATGACATGAGCAGACCGAAGATCGGATTTTTACCCCTTTATATCAAACTTTACGACGACAGCGGCAGCGGCGCGAAAGCCCGCCCGAGACTTGAGCCGTTTGCCGTCAGACTTTCCTCCGAGCTCGAAAAACGGGGCTTCGAGGTCTTCCTGTCGCCGTTCTGCCGGGTGAAGGAGGAGTTCGAATTTGCCGTGAAGAGCTTCGAGGACGCCGGCTGTCAGGCGATCGTGACCTGGCACGCGGCGTATTCGCCCTCGCTCGAGAGCATCGACGCCCTTGCCGGCACGAAGCTCCCGATCGTCGTTCTCGACACCACCGAGACCTATTCGTTCGGTCCCGGGCAGGACCCCGGCGAGATCTCGTACTGCCACGGCATACACGGCGTTATGGACATGTGCAGCATGCTCCGCCGCCGCGGCAAGCCCTTCGCGATCGCGGCGGGACACATCGGTCACTCCGATGTCATTGACCGCACCGCCGGATATCTCAGGGCCGCTCTCTCGGCGGCCGCGCTCCGGGGCAGCCGCACCGCCAGCATCGGAGGCAGCTTCGACGGCATGGGCGACTTCCTCGTGACCGACGAAGAGATGAAGGACCGCTTCGGCGTTACCGTCGTACGCCCCGAAAAAGGAGCGCTCGACGCCTGCCGCGCTGAAGTGACCGACGCCGAGGTCGCGGCCGAGATCGCGGCCGACGGCAGCGATTACGACGTCATCGGCGAATTCACCGCCGAGGACAGGGAGATCACCGCAAAGAACTGCCTCGCGGTCCGCAAATGGCTCGAAAAAGAGTCGGTCGACGCCTTCAGCGTCAATTTCAGGGAGATCGGTCCGTCGACCGGCCTGCAGACCATGCCCTTCATGGAGGCCTGCAAGGCCCTCGCCAGAGGCACGGGATACGCCGGAGAGGGCGACGTCCTCACCGCCTCGCTCGTAGGCGCCTTCCTCCGCGGAGGCTACACCGATTCGACCTTCGTCGAGATCTTCTGCCCCGACTGGAAGGACGGCAGGCTCCTGCTTTCGCATATGGGCGAGTACAATCCCCGCCTCACGAGCGGCCGCCAGACGATGAAAAAGATGCGGTTCATCTACGGCGAAGCCCGCGATCCGATAGTCGGATACGGCTGCTACCGCGGCGGAGACGCCGTCTTCGTGAATCTCTATCATGGACCGGAGGACTTCAGGCTCTTCATCTCCGAGGTGAAGATGGAGGACATCGATCCGTCTGAGGACAGATTCACCGACAAGGTCCGCGGCTGGCTGCGTCCGCATATGCCGGTCGCCGATTTCCTGACCGCGATATCGAAGGCGGGGGCAACCCATCACAGCGCGCTCATCTACGGCGCGAGGGCGTCCGAGATCGAATACTTCGCGCAGCTCCTGGGACTCGGCTGCGAGGTGGTCTGAGGCGCTCTTTTGGAAACAGCGGTAAAAGATAGAAAAAAGTTCAGCCTGACCGGCAGGCGGGACATGGACATGACCGAGGGCAACATCCTCGGACAGCTCATACGTTTCGCCCTGCCGCTCCTGCTGGGCAATCTGTTCCAGCAGCTGTACAATATGGTCGACACCTGGGTCATCGGACAGACGGGAGACAACGCCGCGTACGCGGCTGTGGGGAACGTCGGTCCGGTCACCAATATCATGGTCGGCTTTTTCGTCGGCTTCTCGACGGGAGCGGGAGTCGTCATATCGCAGTATTTCGGCAAAAAGGACTTCGAAATGGTGAAAAAGGCGGTCCACACCGCCGTAGCCGTGACCGGGATCCTCTGCGTCGTGTTCACAGCCGTCGGCGTGCTCATGACGCCCACCGTTCTCCGGCTGATGCTGCACGTCGATCCGGCCGACCCCGCGAGCATGAACGTCTACTACCCGGCAAAGAGGTATCTGACGATCTATTTCGCCGGCATCTCGGGACTTTTGCTCTACAACATTGGCGCCGGGATCCTGCGGGCTGTCGGTGACTCGACGAGGCCTTTCATCTTTCTGTGCGTTTCGACGGCCACCAATATCGTGCTCGACATCGTGTTCGTCTTCCTCTTCGACTGGGGGGTGACCGGCGTCGGACTTGCAACGGTGACGTCGCAGTTCGCGTCAGCCGTCTTCGCGGCGGTCACGCTGCTCCGCACCGACGGCTGCGTTAAGGTGAAGCCGTCGGCCCTCCGCATCGACGGCCCGATCCTCGGCAAGCTCGTGACCGTCGGTCTGCCGGCAGGCCTGCAGACCGCCCTGACGGCCTTCTCGAACGTCTTCGTGCAGTCGTACATAAGCGGCGCCGACGGCGTGCAGGAGATCAACATGTCGGCCTGGACGACATACTCGAAGGTCGACGCCGTCATCTTCCTGCCTCTGCAGTCGCTCGCCCTGTCGGTCACGACGTTCGTCGGACAGAATCTCGGGCGTAAAAACGTCGAGAGGGCCAGAAAGGGCTGTTTCACGGCCTATTTCATGGCGCTGACCTGCACCGTCGGGCTGATAGTCCCGATCTGGCTCTTCGCTCCCTACATCGCGCCTTTCTTCAACTCGAGTCCGGATGTCGTCGAGCGGGCGGTCATGCTGCTCCGCTTCATCACGCCCTTCGCGCTCTGCAGCTGCGCGAACCAGATCTTCTCGGGAGCGATGCGCGGCGCCGGAAACTCGACCGCGCCGATGATCATCATGCTCTCGAATTTCGTCGGCATGCGGCAGATCTACCTCTTCGTGATGACGAGATTCATCTCTAACGCGCTGCTTCCGATAGGTATGGGATATCCCTTCGGCTGGCTCTGCTGCATGATCACCACCCTCGTATACTACAGATTCTTCTTCAGCTACACAGGGAAGAAACTGGTATGAATGATAAGGCAATACTGCACAATTCGACGCACGCGTCTTGACGGCTCTTTTTGCGCCTGTTATGACGTCGAAATCTTGAAAAACCGCCTGTTTTCCTGCGATTTCTCA
>CADCPG010000078.1 GCA_902803255.1 uncultured Ruminococcus sp.
CTTTTCTTTGCGGTATTCGACCATTCTTCCGCTTCTGTAAAAATCGTTCATGTTAACTGCATTCCTCCCATAGTTTGATTGTTCAGATACTCTCTGAACTCATTTTCATTTTTGATGAAATAGTCGTTCCCCCCGTTCCAGAAACTGACGTACGCCTCTCCGCCGTCAATCTCAAACTCGCGCTGTTCCAGTCCCTCGCCGAAGCCGTCTGAGTTCTGACCGCAGATCCAACTTTTCAATTTCTTCTCCTCCGCCAGAGACAGCGGAGCGGAAAGATCGACGCGAATGACGCCGTAAAGCGTGCCTCGCTCCTCCGTTACCTCCCATTCGGCGGACAGTACCTTCGGATCATCCTGATATGTCGCCATTGATTTGGGATCGCAGCCTTCGAACGAGTGCTCCCTTTTAAGCAGCTCTCTTATCTCGTCTTCGTATCTGACGGCGTATCTTCCGTCGTATCCGTATCCCTCGTCTTCGATGTCGCCGTATTCGTCACATTCAAATACGGTGATCTTCAGCGGGCAGTAGTAGTTTTCGCGAAGGAGTCTTAAGTTCTGCCCAGTCTGCCGGATAAGTTGAGGAGACTGCCTGTTAAAAAGCTGCTGTTCGTTACCTGTCCACGGGCAATTATTGATCTGCATTCTACTTTCCTTTCTGTCTTTTGGCAATAAAAAAGACCGGCTGATTATTCTTCAACCGGTCATAATGTTGTAATTTTTCAGACGCAAAATTTTTACAATTGACTTTTCTGTTTTGGCTCTTTTATCTTGATTATTATCCCTCAAAAAACCGCGTTTCCCCCGGTCCGATTCCGGGAAATACCCCCCAAAACAGGAAATTCATCTACGAATTTCATAGCTGGGGCGATTTTCAAAAAACCGAGAAAAACGGCGAAAAACGAAGAAAACCGGGTGTTTTACCCGGTTTTTCGGAATCCATCTATTTGGATCCTTCGTTTTGGAGGCGACACCCGGAATCGGACCGGGGATGAAGGTTTTGCAGACCTCTGCCTTACCGCTTGGCTATGTCGCCTAATAAATGCGGGTACGATACAGATGCGTCGTACCCGTTTTTTTTGGAGCGGATTACGGGGATCGAACCCGCCACCTCGACCTTGGCAAGGTCGCGCTCTACCAAATGAGCTAAATCCGCAAGTATGGTGCCTCCGGTCGGAATTGAACCAACGACACGGGAATTTTCAGTCCCCTGCTCTACCAACTGAGCTACAGAGGCGTAGACTGAAGCTTGGAGCTGTTTAATGGCGACCCGGACGGGGCTCGAACCCGTGACCTCCAGCGTGACAGGCTGGCGCTCTAACCAACTGAGCTACCGGGCCGGATCGGTGGGAACAACAGGGCTCGAACCTGTGACCCCATGCTTGTAAGGCATGTGCTCTCCCAGCTGAGCTATGCTCCCGAAAAAGCGGCTTCCAGCCGGCGACGAGCAATATTATACCACTGTTTTTCTCTGTTGTCAACACATTTTTGCCCGATTTGGCAAAAAATTCGAAGAAATCGGCGGAAAGCCGAAAAGTGTTGCATTGACGGGAGATTTGCTTTATAATATTCCTAAAGAGTTGGGCGTCGCAAAGCGGCGCAGATGGAAGGAACATCAATGAAACCGATACTGAAATTCAGCCCCGAAGGGCGCTTCCGCATACTTATGGTCTCCGACATACAGGAACCTCCCTGCCCCGACCCCAGAGCCCTGCGGTGCTACAGGGCGCTCGTCGATCACACGAGACCCGACCTGATAATATGGGGAGGAGACAACTGCGACGGCCGCAAGCTCAAGACTGAGCCCGAACTTCGCGAATACCTCGAGGTCTTTACCGCTCCGGCCGAGGAAGCCGGGATCCCGTGGATGCACATATTCGGAAATCACGACTATGACGTCGATCTGCCCGCGAAGCGCCAGCACGAGCTGTACACAGCATACCCTCACAACATCTCGGGTACGTCGCCCGATGGCGTGCCCGGCGTTTCGAACTACATGGTCCCGGTATACAGGGGCGACGGCAGAGCGGGCTACGCCGTGTACGCCTTCGACACGATGTACAAGAACCCCGTGATAGAAGGGGTCCCGGGCGAGAAGATACTGCTGCCCGAGCTTGCACCTCCGGCAAGGAAATGGGACTTCCTCCGCTTCGAACAGCTCATGTGGTACTGGAACACGTCGCTGCGGCTCGAGAAGGAGAACGGCGGCAGAGTGCGCGCAGCGGCGGTCATGCACGTTCCGCTATACGAGTTCATCAGGGCCGTCGGCAACCCGGAGGAGACCGGACTGCGCGGAGACGCCGACCAGAAGATCCAGTCAGGCATGCTCAACTCCGGCTGCTTCGCCGCGATGCTCCAGCGCGGCGACATCGAATGCATCGCGGCGGGACATCTTCACGAGGACACCTTTGACGCCGAATATGCGGGCATCACACTGTGTTTCGACGGCTGCGCGGGATTTACACCGTCGTCGAAGCCCGGCCGCAGGGGAGGCCGCGTTTTCGACATAACGGCCGACGGCGGATTCTCGACTGAATTCATAAAATACAGCGACATAACGGACATCGACTGACAGTCTCGCGGCAAAGGCCGCGCCTCGTCCCATGGGGGACGGGCGCGGCCTTTTTATTGCGTTCTGAAGAGCTTCCGTCAGGTCGACGCGTTGGTGATCGTAGCTATTGCCTCGTCGAGTGCCGCCGTCCACTTGGAGCCGTAGGTCTTGAGCATGCGGTTCAGGACGTCGGTGTTGCCCGTGATGTCGTTTCTCCACAGTCTGACGGGGCCGGTGCTGTCTCCGCCCATCTGATCGAACATCGTGCGGCCGAAGTCAAAGACGACGCCCCTGCGGATTATATCGAACATCTGGCCGTCGCCCGCGCCCTGGCTGTACTTGTACTTGAACGCGGTGTCGAAGACCGTCGGGGTCACCTCTTCGTAGCTCATCCTGGCGGTAAGCTCGAGGACCGCGCCGCTCATACCGGGATCGTTCGCGTCGAGCGGGATGCAGTACATCGAGTGCGGGAAGCCGACAGCGGTGTAGTAGTTCTCCTGGTCCGAGTTGTACTTGGGTGCGCAGAGTATGCTGTAGCTGAAATCGGCCTGGCTCATCCTGGCCTGAAGTCTGCTGCCGTTGATGACGTAGAGCAGCGATTTACCGGTCGAGAGCGCCGCGAGGTCGTCGCCGGAGTTCGAGTAGTAGCCGTCGGACTCGCTGCCGCTCCAGAACACCTTGCGGAGCTTCTCGCGGATATCGGACGAGATGTCGCCGCCTATGTCATCCGAAACGACCGCCCTGCCGTCGGCGTCGATCTCGACGTAGTTGAGGCCGGCGCCCAGATAAAAGATGTCGAGCTGGGGATGGCTGATGAGATACAGTCCGTAGGTGTTGTTGATGTCGCGGGGCGTCGCGCCGCCGCTGGCGTCGGTGTATACGTTCGCGATGATCTCGAGCATGTAATCGAAGGTCCAGTCGCCGGCCAGCGCCTTTTCCTGGACCCCGGAGATGCCCCTGTCCTTCGCAAGGTCGTTGTTGATGCTCATGAACATCATTTCATAGAGCAGGCTCGTCGCGATATCGCCCGACGAGAAGTAGAGCTTCCCGCCGATCGTGTTCAGTTTCACAAGGCTCTCCGGCCACCAGGTCTGTTCGAAATCGAGGTATTCGTTGTCGAGCAGGTTCTGGAGCGACCCCTGCATCATGAGCAGCGACGCCGACCTCGAGTAGCAGGCAAGCGCGTCGTAGGCGTGCGCGCCCGACTTTATGTTGTTGCCGGCGGTCTGGCAGAACGTGGTGAAGGTGGAGGAGTTTCCGGGCTCCTCGATGAACTCGAGCTCGACGCCGAGCTTGTCGGATACCATCGAGTTGCGCCTGAAGAGCGACGTCTTGATCATGTCGCCGTCGGAATCGTCACCGTAGTATTCGGAGATGCCCTGCTTCCACACGAGGTAGGTGAAGGTCCTGCCTCCGTAGTTGATCCCGGCAAAGGGATCTTCCTCTGTCGTCCCGTCAGGAGTCTGCGCGCTCGTAGAGGCGGCAGCTTCGGGATCTGTTTTCACGTCCTCTCCGCCTTTGTCCGCGCAGGCCGCGAAGAGTCCTCCGGTAAGCAGCACCGCCATGACGGCGGCAAGCAGTTTGAGAAGTCCGTTCTTCATTCTGACATTCCTTTCTTGCTGTGGATCGCTTTCGATATCCTGTTACACTATGTCCGTCAGGGGCGGCGGACGGCGGGATGA
>CADCPG010000079.1 GCA_902803255.1 uncultured Ruminococcus sp.
CGGAGATACTGCTGACCGCCGGCGGCAGCGCCACGAACGACGGCGGATGCGGGATGCTCGCGGCGCTCGGCACCGTGTTCCGCGACCGGCACGGTCACCGCTTCGTCCCTGCGGGCGGGAACCTCGGTCGCATCGCCTCGATCGATATGTCGGGGACCGACAGCCGCCTGTACGGCGTTAAGTTCACCGTCGCGACCGACGTAAAAAACCCGCTCACCGGTCCCGACGGCGCGACGTACGTCTATTCGCCCCAGAAGGGGGCCGGGACGTCGCTGCTGCCGGTGATGGAAGCGGGTATGAAGAATTACGCGGAGATAATAAAGAGGATGACGGGCACCGACGTCTCCGGAATGCCGGGATGCGGCGCCGGAGGCGGGCTTCCGGCCCCCCTCGTCGCCTTTTTCGGCGCAAAGATCATGACGGGGATCGACGCGGTGCTCGAAGCCGCGGATTTCGACGACCTGCTGCGGTCCGCCGATCTGGTCATCACCGGAGAGGGGAAGCTCGACTCCCAGTCGCTCTTCGGCAAGGCGGTGAGCGGTGTCGCCGCCGCGGCGGCCCGCCGCGGAGTACCGGCGGTATGCATCGCCGGCGTGTCGGGCCTTGATGAGGAGGGGATCCGGCGCATCGGACTGCGCAAGCTCTATACCCTCGCGTCGGAGGCTCCGGACCCCGGATATTCGATGTCTCACGCCGAAGAGCTCACCGAGCTCCTCGCCGCCAGAGCCGTGGAGGAGTTCCTGTCGGACAGGGAAGTGTAACGGGCAGGGAAGGCTTAATGCCTGCCTCCTCCGCCGAAGCCTCCTCCTCCGAAACCGCCCCCGCCGAAGCCGCCGCTCACCGCGGAGCCGTTCTGGACCGTCACGGAGGACTGGGTCCAGCTCGCGGCATCGGAGCCGCCGGCGGTCAGCCTGTACGAACCGCCCTGTTCTATTTTGTCGGAGCAGATCCAGCAGTTAGAGTACTTTGAAGGAAGGGTGAAACTCAATACCTCGTCGCTGCCGGACATGAGCTTGTACTCGCCGGCGGCGAATGTTTTTCCGTTCATTGTGACGGTGCATACCTTCGATCCGGACGGCAGCTCGCAGATCCCGCCGAAGGCAACGACCGTGCCGCCCGTGACGGTGATTCTGCCGTCGCAGTCGACCGAGCCCGCCATTCCGCCCTGTGAGCTCCCGCCTTTTACGAGCGTGAATCCGCCGGTGATCGCGATGCTTCCGTTCGAATCGAGTCCGTCGGTGTCGCCGCTGCGCGTGGTGACCTCGAGATATCCTCCGTTCACCGAGATGAGAGGCGAGGACTTCCCGGCCGTGGCGTTGACGCCGTCGTCGTTCGCGTTTATGATGACCGAGCCGCCGTTGACCGTGACGAGGTTGCCCTCGAGGCCTTCGTACGACTGCAGAACATTCACCGTTCCGCCGTCGATCTTCAGCTCGCCGTCGGCGTGTATGCCGTCGTCGCCGGTGGTAAGCGTCAGCGTTCCGCCCGATACCGTCACGTTTCCTGTCGGCGTCGCGCCGTTCTCGAGGGGGACGTCGCTGTTTGCGTGCACGGCGTCGTCGGTCGATGATACGAGCAGGCTTCCGCCGCTGATCACGACTTCGTTGTCGGCCTTGACGCCCTTGCATGAGTACTGCGTGCCGGAGCCCGAACCGGACGTCATGCTGACCCAGTCGCCGCTGATTATCCCCGACGCCACCGAACTGATGAGATAGGCGTTTTTGGTTTCGTTTATGCTCTCGCCGCGTGTCACGGATTCGGGATCGGCAGTCCCGGGTTCGCCGGTCAGGCGGTAGAAGGCAACGTTCGCGTAGCCTGAGGGGGCTTTCAGCTTCATTCCGTAATAGCGCGTCCGCCCGGACGAGACCATGCAGTCGAATGCCGCCTTCGCCCAGACGCCGCCGTTCGGGTCGTCGTTGTAGTAATACGCGGCGTAGGTGAATCTGTCTGAGTAGTACGCCGTCGGAACGATGATATAGAAGTCGGTCCCGGACGACGCGGCGATCTCGCCGCTGTACTTCGAGTAGCTGCCCGTGAGTACCGACACCGCCGCCGTGCCGCCGATCTCGACGTTATATGCGGCGTCGATGCCGTCGCAGGCCGCGTATATGTTGACGTTTCCGCCGGTGATCGCGACGGTCCCGCGCTGATTGCCCTTCGACGAGATGTCGCTGTCCTCGGTCTGTATGCCGTCGCCGCCGGTGGATATGATTATCAGCTCTCCCGACCCGATCTCAACCGAATCCTTGCCCTTGAGGGCGTTGTTCCTTGCCGTGACCTTGAGCGTCATGTTTTTGACCGAGAGGTCTTTTTTGCTGTGTATCCCGTTGTTGTACGTTCCGGTGACCGAGAGCGAGCCGCTGCCCGACAGCTTGAGGTCGCACACCGAATAGAGGGCCCCCGCGGGTTCGTCGCCGGAACTCTCCTCCGTCCTTGCGGGACGGCTGTCGCTGATCTCGTTGTAGGTGCCCTCGAGCGCCTTTATCTTTGCCTCTCCGCAGCTGAGGAAGGCGATCGGGGCGCCGTCGGAGCAGGTTATGCTGCAGCCGCCGAGATCGAGCTCGACCTCGTCGTCCTCGCCCGCCTTTACCTCGACGCGGCCGCTGAGGCTCCCGGTCAGGGTATATTTGCCGGCGGCCGTGACGGTCACGACACTACCCGATACCGAATAACCGCCGCTGCCTTTTTCCTGTACGATTTTGAAATCCGACGTTATCTCGACTTTGTTGTCTTCGGCGTCGGCGGCCTTTGTCATTTCCGACGGATCGACGGCAGTCCCGGGAACGGTACCCGGAACGGATACCGCACCGCTTCCGGTGTCCGCCGTGCCTTTCTTTCCGACGATCCCGCAGGAGCAGAGCAGAAGAGCCGCCGCGATGAATATCGCCGCCGCGGCGAGATACCTGCCGCCCCGTTTCTTTCTGTTATCTTTTTTTTCGAAAATCATGTTTTTCTACCGTACCTTTCCGTATCCCGGAGCGTTTTTCCGCTCCGGTGCCAATATTATACCCCGGAAAGATTAAAGAAACATTTAAAAGAGCGGCTGAAGGCCGGTTTTCATA
>CADCPG010000080.1 GCA_902803255.1 uncultured Ruminococcus sp.
AAGGACATAAAGCGCACTTTCATGTACCACGGCGCCGAGCACAAGAGCATCTTCTGCTACGAGAAGGGACTTGAGCTGACAGTTGACAACGTAAGGAAGCAGATCCGCTTCCATCCGCGCTGCGGGACCTCGTTCCTAGTGCTGTCGGTCCTTGTGTCGATCTTCTTCACCATGTTCATACCGGCGCAGCTCGTACCCGGCAGCGAGATCCTCAACGTCCTTGCGAGGACGGGGATCAGTCTGCTCCTGCTTCCGGTCATAATGGGTTGCGGATACGAACTCATCAAGTTCGCAGGCCGTCACGACAACGCCCTGACAAAGATAATCTCCGCACCCGGCGTATGGCTCCAGCACATCACGACAAAGGAGCCGGAGGACGGAATGATCGAATGCGCCATAGCTGCGCTGAAGGAAGTCATACCCGACGACGGCAGCGACAGATTCTGACCCGACGCCGGCTGATGGGGGGAACAGTATGTCCAAACCATTCGAAACGCCAGAGGAAAGATACAGAAAAATCAGGATATCGAAGACCTTCGCTCACCCGCCCGTCCTCGAATGCGGCAGTCTTCTGCTGCGTGAGCTGCGGCCGTCAGACGCGGCAGACATGTTCGACTACGCGCGGCGTGAGGACGTCACCCGCTTTCTGACCTGGGAGCCTCATCCCGACGTCACCTATACGAGGGACTGGCTGTCATTCGTCTCGGGGAAATACAGGAGCGGAGAATTCTTCGACTGGGCAGTCACGCTGGCGCAGCCGGTATTTGCCGGAGAAAAAGCGAAGCCGCATGTCATGATAGGAACATGCGGCTTTACTTCGATCGACACGGCCTCGAATTCGACCGAGATCGGATATGTGCTGAATCCCTCTTATCAGGGCCGCGGCTACGCCACGGAAGCGGTGAAGAGGGTTCTGCGCTTCGCCTTCGAGGAACTTGAGTTCAACAGAGTCGAGGCGAGATACATAATAGGCAACGACAGGTCAAGGCGCGTCATGGACAGAGCAGGAATGCGCTTCGAAGGGGTGTTCAGGCAGAAACTGATGCTCCGCGGCAGATACCGCGACATCGGAGTCTGCGCTATTCTTGCGGAAGACTATTTTCGCCGGGGAGGTCTTTGAGCCTCCCGTGTCTGTCCGGGCGGCTCTTTTCCTCGGGTGATCCGCCGTCCGTGATTATTTCATCCTCCATGTCCCGGCCGCCTTCGATGTAGCGCTTCGCCTGGGTGGAGAAGAGAGTGTAGTATTCTCCGTGAGCCTCCATAAGCTCGCGATGCGTGCCTTCCTCGGACAGCCTGCCGTTCTTCATGACGATGATCTTGCTCGCGATGACGGCGGACGACAGCCTGTGCGACACGAAGATGGTCATCTTTCCCTCGCGGAGATCGTCGAACTGATTGAAGATCTCCTGCTCCGCCATCGGGTCGAGCGACGCCGTCGGTTCGTCGAGGATCATAATGTCGGAATCGCGGTAGAAGGCCCTCGCGATCGCAAGCTTCTGCCACTGTCCGCCCGACAGTTCGGTCCCGTTCTTCTCGAATATCCTCATCAGGGGAGTGTCGTAGCCGTCGGGGAGCCTGTTTATATACTCGGCCGCGTTCGCCTGCTCCGCGCTCTTTTCCATGCGTTCGCCGTCGGCCTCGATGCCGATGTTTCCGAAGGTGATGTTCTCTCCGGCGGTCACGGCGTATTTGCCGTAGTCCTGGAAGATGATGCCGAAGATGTCGTACAGCTGCTTTATGTCATATTCCCTGAGATCGCGTCCGTCGAGGAGTATGCACCCCTCGGTCGGGTCGTACAGACGCGTGAGGAGCTTGATGAGCGTCGTCTTGCCGGCGCCGTTGAGGCCTACGAGCACCACTGTCTCGCCGGGACGGAAGACGGTTGAGAAGTCGTCGATGACCCGTCTCTCGGTGCCGGGATACGAGAAGCTGACATGCCGGAACTCGACAGTGTGAGGGACGCCGTACTTTACCGGGACGGGGGCATCCGTCATCGGCACGACGGTCTGCTTCTCCTTCATGAATGCGATCAGGTTGTCGATGAACAGCGTGCCCTCGTATATCGAGGCCGACGTGTTGATGAGCGTCGTCACACAGGTCGCGATCTGCGTTAAGGACCCGGTGTATTTCGAATAGTCGCCGATCATGAAGTCGCCCTTGAAGACTCCGTACGCGATGATCGCGTAGAAGAAGCAGTTGACGCACGCGGAGACCACCGCGATGCCCACGTGCCAGAAACTCTCTTCGAGTATCAGCTTGCGCAGGCCGGAGAAGTAGTGATCGAACACCTGTTTGTACTTGCCGATAAAAGTGTCGGCAAGATCAAAGATCTTGACCTCCTTGGCCATATCCTTGTTGACCAGCAGGTCGGAGTAGTAATTCATCTGGCGGCGGTCCTTCGAGCGGAATCTTACATACTGGAAGTTCTTCCTGCGGTAGATGAAGCTCACGATCGCCGACGGCACAGATATCAGTATTATGCCGACCGACATCCACCACATGTTGGGTATCCGAGCGATGATCACGATATAGCTGACCAGCGATATGATGTTGCTGAGGATCGAGAAGGTCGACTGAAGAGTGGATACCGGTCTGTTTCCGGCCTCGCGGTTGGCGTTCTCGAGCTTTTCGTAGAAGGTCGGGTTGTCGAAAGACGCGAGATCGACGGTCCTGGCCTTCTCCATGATCTGGACCTTGACCTGCTTGACCACCTTTTCTCCGGCGATCCGGATGATCGACTGGCTGATCCGGTTGACCACGCGGTTGATGATCCGGTATACGAACAGCACGATCAGCATCGTAAGGACGGCCGACCCGAAGAAGCCGATGCTGAATGTAGTTCCCGACGATTCGGCCGCGGTGCGCTGCTGTATGATCGTCTGCATCTCGTTTATCACGTTCGCCGAGATGACGGTCCCGACGGGCGGCATGACGCCGTCGAATATCGAGATGAAGAGCATTGTGAAGAGGATGACGGGGTCGGTTTTCCATACCAGCACGAATATGTATCCGAGCCTGCCGAAGAGCCCGCCTATGAGTTCCTTCAGGAATCTCGGCAGGTCCTTCAGATTCTTCGGCGGCTCAACTTTTTCGTGCTCGTAGCCCGATCCCCAGCCTCCGTAATGTCCGGTCATGTTGCCTCCTGATCCGTCCGGGCAGCACCAGGCCCGGCCTGTTTCAAATAAACTGTAATTATTATAGCACGAAGCCGTTGCGCGTGCAACAATTTTTCGCAAAAAGGAGAACAATCATGCTTATCAGACCCGCTGATATTCTGCTTCCCGATCTTTCACGCGCCTCCGACTGGACGAAATGGGCCGTCGTGGCCTGCGATCAGTATACGTCGGAGCCCGAATACTGGGAGAGGGTGAAGAGCTTCACGGACGGTGCGCCGTCGACGCTGGACCTCATTCTGCCCGAGGCGTATCTTGCCGACCCCGGTGAGCGGGTGGACAGGATACACCGGAAGATGGCCGAATATATGTCGTCGGGGCTCTTCCGGGAATACCCGAACTGCGGGATATATCTCGAGCGCACGCTGCGTTCGGGAAAGACAAGACGCGGGATCGTCGCGGCGGTCGATCTCGAGGAATACGACTACAGACCGGGATCTGACTCCATGATACGGGCTACCGAAGCGACCGTCGTCGAGCGCATCCCGCCGAGACTTAAGATCAGGGAGGGCGCGCCGCTGGAGCTGCCTCACATCATGCTGCTCGTCGACGACCCGGACGACGCTCTCATCGGAAGGTTCCGCGGAAGGAGGCCCGACGCCTACTCCTTCCCGCTGATGGAGAACTCGGGAAGCGTCTCTGCGTCATTCATAGAAGGCCGGGAGTTCGACGGGATAGAGAGCACGCTCGCGGAACTGGGCAGGCGCTCCGGCAGCGGTATAGTCCTGGCGGTCGGTGACGGCAACCATTCGCTCGCGACGGCAAAGACGGCATATGAGAACATAAAGAAAAAGACAGGGAGCGAAGCGGCGGCGTCGCACCCGGCGAGATACGCCCTGTGCGAGATCGTGAACCTTTACGACCCGTCGCTCGAGTTCGAACCGATCTTCCGGCTCGTGACGGGAACCGATCCGTCGGAGCTGCTCTCTGAGTTCGCGGCATATTCAGACAGTCTGAACGGCAGCAGACCCGCGCAGAGATTCACCGTCGTCCGCGACGGAGGAACCGCGGTGCTTACCGTCCCCGCCCCCGAGGCCGAACTGCCGGTCACGACGCTCCAGAAATTCCTCGACGCGTACGCCGCGGCTCATCCGGGAACGTCGCTCGACTACATACACGGCGAAGTGTCGCTGATCAGGCTGTCGGAAAGGGAAGGCTGCGCCGGATTCCTGTTCGAAGGCATGAAAAAAGAGGATCTGTTCCCGTCGGTCGCATCCGACGGCTGCCTGCCGAGAAAGACATTCTCGATGGGCGAGGCATCCGACAAGCGCTTCTATATCGAAGCGAGAAAGATCCTGTGAGTGGCCGGAACAGGTATATCTCGGGTGTTTTATCCATTTCCTCTGCGGAAACCGGCACAAAGGCCGGTTCTCATAAGGATGATAACAGAACCGGCCGATTTGGAGTTAATACCAAAACCGAACTACCCATAAGAGAACCGCGGGGAAGTCAGGTTATCATCAGGATGATCATAGAACATGGGATAGTCCGGACAAGACTGAAATCAGAATAAACTACAGAAAATGGTTGACATCTCCTAAAATATTTGATATAATAGCATTGGATATTAAGTATTCCAACAAAAAAGGGAAAAGGAGGACTCCAAGCGATGAAAAAGTCGGGAGAGATCTATAATACCGGTTTTGCGCATATCATGAATGAGAGCTCCTTCCCCTGCGGGAGGTATTATCTCATCTTCATTTCACAGTGCGCATGACCGGAGTTGCAGACGATACGGTCGTGCGCAGTTGTTTTCACAAGGC
>CADCPG010000081.1 GCA_902803255.1 uncultured Ruminococcus sp.
CGACGTCGGAGCAGAGCACCGGCACCGGGGCTCCGGTCACTATGCCCGCGGACCCCGGAGAGCCTGTTCTGCCGTCCGGCGGCGAGGCCGTCATATTCGAAGAAGGGAAGACCCTCTTTCCCCTCATCCGCAGGGATGTCGCCGGCACCTGTGTGATCAGCCTGTATTCGCAGATCATACGCGCCGCGGGCGGCGGGACCGGGAAGTTATCCGCTTACAAAGGCGGCACCGACTGGGTAAAGGAAGACACCGACATGACGGGCGTGCCCGAGCTGCTGCTCGGATACACAGACCGTCCCGAGAGCCTCGCGGTGATGCGGGCGATCGGGCTCGACGGCTGTGCCGCGGGGTTCGTAGGAAACAAGATAGTCATCGTCGCCCACACCGAGGACAAGCTGCGCGAGGCGGTCGACCGTTTCTGCTCCGAGATGCTGCGCGTTGAGGAGAAGGACGGAGCGGTGAGGGCAGTCGTGTCCGGAAGTTTCGTCGACATCGGCGGCGGCGGGGGATTCCTCTGCGACAGCGGTTCGTCCGCGGCGGATTTCAGGATCGTATACAGAGAGGGCTCTGCCGAGTGCGCCGCCGCGGCGTCCGAACTGCGGAGGAGCATGATCCAGGCATACGGCGTGAAGCCGGAGGCGGTGAGCGACTCGACGCCCCCGTCGGGGAAAGAGATCGTCATCGGCGACACGAACCGTGCCGTCAGCGCGAAGTACCGGCAGACGGTCGCCCCCGGCAGCTATATCGCCGCGGCGTCGGAGGGCTCGCTCGTGATCATCGGAGACAGCGACACGATGACAAAACTCGCGGTGTCCGATTTCATCTCGAAGCAGATTCCGGTTGGACTTTCATACGCTCTGACCTTTAAGGAGGACTTTTTCATGGACGGAGGACAGTTCGCGTTCAGGGATCCGCCTGAGCGCGCGGACGGGACCGACATCAGGGTGATGTCGTTCAACCTGCTGTGCGAGCTCTGGGACGCGAAGGTGCCGGTCGACGGCCGCGACAGATCTGCGGTCTCGGCGATGTACCTGTATTCGCCCGACGTAATCGGGCTGCAGGAGATGTCCGACAAGTGGTACGCCGCTCTCGACCGCATCTGGCAGGGCAGATATCTATTCACCGACCGGAAGACCGCCAGGGGACAGACGAACTTCTCGACGCTGGCGTACGATCCCTCGCGGGTGAAGCTGCTCGATCACGGCACGAAGGTATACTCGGCAGGCAACGACCCGCGGCTGCGGCTCGCCACCTGGGGGTATTTCGAGACGGTCGGCGGCGGAAAACGCTTTATCGCGATGTCGACGCACTGGGACCTCGGGAAGAATGCCGCGTGGCAGACGGTCCACTCGAACGAGATGGCGGCGCTGGCGCTCGAGCTGAAGGCGAAATACGGCTGCCCGGTGGTCACGACGGGAGACTACAACGTGAACGAGGAATCGTCGCAGTATGCCAACTTCCTTGAGAAGACCGGCTTCGCCGACGCCAAATTCACCGCGAAGGTCGTAAACAGAGCCTGCAAGACGACGCACTCGCTGGGATCTGCGGTATCCGACGCCCCGGCGAACGCCATCGACCACATCTTCGGCTCGCCCGACCTCGAGTTCCTCTTCTTCAACGTGCTGACAGACAGGATCATGATCGACACGTCCGACCACTGCGCGATCTACGCCGACGTGAAGCTCGGAAAGCAATAATGTTTCTCAGGCGCCCCGGAAAGCATCCGGGGCGCGCTCCGTATCCGAAAAAAGTGTTGACAAAAAGGCTCTTCGGTGGTATAATTCGTGCCGTAATAAGGGAGCTCGCAAGAGCGGGCTGAGAGGAAGCGGAGACTTCGACCTTACCTGATACGGATAATGCCGGCGTAGGGATTTTACTATTGATCTATCCTGTGACAGATATGTTCCCGTCCGGTATTTCCGGGCGGGACTTTTTTATGACCGTTTATATAATATTATTAAGGAGAAAACCATGTCCGGAACAATCGGAAACACCAGAAAACTCGTGACCTCGGCGATGCTCATAGCCGTCGGTACGGTCATTTCGTTCGTGTGCGAATTCATACCCTTCCTGAACCTGCCGTTCGGCGGGACGATCACTATCGCGAGCACGCTGCCCGTCGTGCTGATCTCTTATATGTACGGCCTCTCCTGGGGCTTCGGATCCGCGTTCGTTTTCGCACTGATGCAGATGGTCGTCGGGATGAAGACGGTATCCGCCCTCTTCACGCCCTCGAGCGACAGCTTCATGGGCATCGGCATCGCCATCGCCGTCATCATGCTCGACTACATCCTTGCCTTCACATCTCTCGGCCTCGGCGGCATATTCAGAAATTTGAAGAGCAGGACCGGCGCGCTGGTGCTCGGCGCGGTCGTCGCAGGACTTGCCTGCTACTTCTTCCATTTCGTCTCCGGCGCCCTCTTCTACGGGGCGTGGGCCGAGTGGTTCTTCACCGACACCGTGCTGAAGGACCTTCCGGTCTCGAAGTGGATAATGGAGAACCTGACCGGAGGCGGCCTCGCGGCCGTATACTCGGCGGTCTACAACGGCTGCTACATGATCCCCGAGATCGTCATCACCGCCGTCATCGCGGTACCGCTCTCGCGCATCCCGCCCGTCAGGAAATACTGAGCGGACATACAGAATACACACGCGGAAAGCCCCGGAGACACGCTCTCCGGGGCTTTCCGCGTCGACGGGCAGGGAAGACATGAGGCGTGAGGGCGGACGTGCCGCGGAGTTTGCCGCGCGGTGAAAGAAAAATGTGGACTTATATTTTAAAGTATGATATAATTTACATTGAGAGCGTGTTTCGGACTGAAGGCCGTGACGCGTGAAAACTGATTTTTCCCTAAGAAGGATCTGCGGATGTCGATCGGTAAAGGTGCTGACGGTGTGGAATATGCCGGAAGGAAGGACGCGCTTCTTCTGACCGTGCTCTGCGCCGGAGCGTATTTCGCCAGCTATATGACGAGGATCAATTACAAGGCCGTGGTCGCGGCGGTCGTCGAGTCGGAGGGGATAACCAAGGACCTGGCGGCGGTGGCGCTGACCGGCCTGGCGGTGACATACGGACTCGGACAGCTGGTGAGCGGCTGGCTCGGCGACCGTATCAACCCGAAATACCTCATGTCGGGCGGACTGCTCCTCGCGTCGGTCATGAACGTTCTCATGCCGCTCTGCCCGAACGTCGGACTCATGACGGCGGTGTGGTGCGTGAACGGCCTCGGACAGGCGATGATGTGGCCTCCGATCGTCAAGACGCTCACGACATTTTTGTCCGACCGCGACTATCTGCACGCCAGCGTAAAGGTCTCGTGGGGCGCGGCCTTCGCTACGATCCTCATCTATCTCACCGCGCCCTGGTTCGTCGTCCGCACCGGATGGAGACCGCTGTTTTATCTGTGCGCGTGCATCGGAATCTCCGGAGCCGCCGTGATCTATATCGTGCTCGGCAGATTCGACAGGAAATATCCCCATCTTGCCGCCGCCCGGACAGCTCCGGGTGCGGGGGCTGCCGGTACCGGCGGGGCAAAGACCCGCGACAGTCTGCCGGCGGGTACTTTCGCCCTCTTTGCAGTGCTGCTCACCGCGATCATCATCCAGGGGGTCATGCGCGACGGCGTCGATACCTGGATGCCGTCATACGTCTCGGAGAACTTCGGGCTGGGCACCGACGTCTCGATCCTCTCCGGGGTGATACTCCCGGTATTCACGCTGATCAGCTATCAGGTCGCGACGTTCATATATGAAAAACTGATAAAGAACGAGATGCTCTGCGCCGCGTGCGTCTACGCTGCCGGAGCCCTGTGCTCGCTTGCGCTGCTGTTCTTCCGGAAGTCCGCGGGGACACCGTCGGTAATAGCTTCGATATTTCTGCTCGCGACGGTCGTCGGCTGCATGCACGCCGTGAATCTGCTGTTCACGTGCTTCGTTCCCCGCAGATTCAGGCGGTTCGGGCATGTTTCGTGGGTATCGGGTCTTACGAACTTCGGGACATACGCCGGCAGCGCGCTGTCGGCATACGGATTCGCCGCGCTGACCGAAAAGTCGGGCTGGGGCTCGACTGTCGTCTCGTGGGCGGTGATATCGGCCCTGGGAGCGGC
>CADCPG010000082.1 GCA_902803255.1 uncultured Ruminococcus sp.
CTCGAAACGCCTCACACGCGTTTTCTGGTTGAAGTGGGTCCGGGCTTCCGCCCGTCATAACTGCCGAAGGTTTGCCGCAAGGCAAGCCAAAGGCGATGCATTGCCCTTCCGGAAAACAACCTTGTCTTTCTCAGATCCGGAAAGCTGAAAAAACAAAAGCGCCGTACGTCCGGAATCAGTACGGGATACGGCAAAGCAGGCAGAAGAGTCTGCTGTCTTACGTATCGTTTAAGTACTGTCCGGATTCGTACGGCGCCTGGCAGATTTTCAGATCATTCAGATTGTCTCCGAACGGTTAACTGCTCCGCCCAGCACGGCTGGAATCCGAATATTCGCCACTGTGACGGTATTCCGTCACGCGGCGTCATCTCATAATCAGCGGCTGGATAAGAATGGCTCTACTCCCATTTTCGTTGATGGAGCGTTTATGCCGCGAAAGGTTCTTGACATGAGTTGCGGCGTGATAGGCTGATTGCCGGGCAAAAACGCCGCTTAAGGCGCGTCTTTGGCGCTTTTGCCTCAAAATCGCGCCGCATCGAGGCTCGTGTCATGATCACCGTGGAATAAATGCGTTTCAAAGCAAACATACACAGTATGATTCAGTCCGGCCGCCGGCCGGTCCCGGTCTCCCCCGTGGTGTCCGGAGGGCCGGACGGGGCGGTCTCTCCCGTTCCGCCGACCGGAAGCGAGTATACGAAACGTCCGTCGATGACGACACAGTCCCCGTACCACGTCAACTGATAATCTTCGCCGAACCGTTCCATAGCTCTTTCGCTGATGCACGGAAGCCATTCGAGCAGCACGGAACCGTTCCGCAGATAGACATCCGAACCGTGCGAGGAAAGAAAGCCCCAGTTCCTGATCACGAGTTCGGTCTTTCCGTCCGGAGAGGTCCTCCTGAAGATCTCCGGCTCATCTCTGAGGCACGTCAGGCCGAGCCCGGCGACCGTCACGGCGGCAAGCAGAAAGCAGACGGCCGAGCAGACGGCCGTGACGTACCACCTCTTTTTGTTCGTGAATGAAAGAACGAAAAGCGCGGAAAAGAGCATCAGGCCTCCGCCAAGAGTCAGAAAGACATCGACGCCTGTGAATGTGCAGATGCATTCGTTCAGGAAGAAGGGGCGGCGCTTCGCCTGCTGGACGGCGATCAGCAGCACTCCCGCCAGAAGCAGGACGGCACCGATCGCAGCCAGGACAGTCAGCACTGTTTTTTTTATATTCATCTTCATTCCTCGGTTCTAATTCTCGTTCGTGATATGCACAAAACCGGTATAACATGTTTGTTTGGGCTTTTTCATCGTACGGGGCACTCCTTTCCTGGATAATTGTCAATTCGTCCAATTAACCAATGATATTCTACTTGAAAAACTTGCGTTTGTCAATCGTTTTTTTATTTTCCATCTCTTGCATTATCAATTCTACCTTCTATCCATCGAATCATAATCACCTTCAACTACAGGGACAAAAAGACTGAAGCAAACATAAACGACGTGGTTGCCGCGTGCAGTTCATCCGGTTCGGATATTGCGCAGGATGGGTCACCGGACTTTCATAAAGCCGTCGCACGACCGGCGCTTTTGCCTTGACAAAAGCGCCGGTTTATGATATGATATAATAACTGTTCTGTTAGCTAAACGCGCAAGCATCCACGAAAGGAAATACAAATGCCCCGTTACACCGAAAGAGCGGACAGGCTCACGCTTCCCGTCATACCTCTGCACGACGCCGTGGCCTTCCCCTCCATCCCGTTCGATTTCGAGTCGAACGACACATCAGCCATAGCCGCCTGCGACGCCGCCTCATCGGGCGACCGCCGGGCGCTGCTCGTATATATAACCGACGACAGCGGACAGTCGCCGAACCCCGAGGCGCTCGCCAGGGTGGGTACGGTCGCCAGGATCCGCCAGTCGGTGAAGGACAACGACAGCGAGAGCGTAAGGATCATATGCGAATGCCGCGACCGCGCCTCCGTCCTCAACTACTCTGTGACCGATCCGAAGCCGGGCGGACTCATCACCGCCGACGTCATAACGAAGGAGATCAGGCTCACCGACGCCGGAGGGATCAGGGGCGAGGCCTACTGCCGCGAGATAAACGAGACCCTCGACCGCATGGTCGGATATCTCCAGGGCACCCCCGCGGCCCCGCTCAAGCTCGCCGCCAAGACGATAAACGACCCCTCGCTGCTCACCGACTTCGTCGCCGCCTCGGTCCTCGTTAAGACGGAGGACAAGCAGCGGATACTCGAAAAGTATCCCCCGCTCGAGCGCGCCGCGCTGCTCATAAAGATAATGAACTCCGAGATCGCCCTGCTCGAGGTCGAGCGCGGGATCCGCGACAAGACCGCCGAACAGCTGGCCAAGAACCAGCGCGACTACTTCCTGCGCGAGCAGATGAAGGTCATCGAGGACGAGCTCGGCGAGGGCTCCGACCCCGACGACTACTCCGACCGGATCGCAAAGGCAAAGATCCCGGAGGAGCTCCGCGAGAAGCTGAACCGCGAGAACGACAGGCTGCTCCGCACCCCGTACGGCTCGGCCGAGGCGACCGTCTCGCGCATCTGGATCGAGGAGGTCCTCGATCTGCCCTGGAACCGGCGCACGCGCGACAGAGTTGACGTCGCCGCCGCGGAAAAGATACTGAACGACGACCACGACGGCCTCGAGAAAGTCAAGCAGAGGATCCTCGAATACCTGGCCGTCAAGCAGCTGAACCCCGCTCTCAAGAACCAGATAATCTGTCTCGTCGGCCCTCCCGGGACCGGCAAGACCTCGATCGCGGGATCGATAGCGAAGGCGATGAAGCGCCGCTTCGTGCGCGTCTCGCTCGGAGGCATCCACGACGAGGCCGACATCCGCGGACACCGCAAGACATACGTGGCGTCGATGCCCGGACGTGTCATCGAGGCGATACGCAGAGCCGGCTCGTGCAACCCGCTCATACTCTTCGACGAGATCGACAAGCTCACCTCCGACCTGCGCGGCGACCCCGCCTCGGCGATGCTCGAGGTGCTCGACCCCGAGCAGAACAAGTCGTTCAGGGACCATTTCATCGAATATCCCTTCGATCTCTCCGAGTGCTTCTTCATAACCACCGCAAACACGACCGAGGGCATCCCGAAGCCGCTCCTCGACAGGATGGAGGTCATCGAGCTCGACGGCTACACACGCACCGAGAAGCTGTCGATCGCGAAGCACCACCTCATCCCGAAGCAGCTCAAGCGCCACGGTCTCACCCGCCGCGCGATGAAACTGACCGACGACGCAGTGTACGAGATAATCGACTGCTACACCTCCGAGGCAGGCGTCCGTAACCTCGAGCGCAACATAGCGTCGCTCTGCCGCAAGACGGCGAAGCAGCTGCTCGAATCGGGAGCTCCCGAAGAGAAAAAGGTCGTCATCGACAGAAAAGACATCGAAAAGTACCTCGGCGGCCGCAAGCTGCTGCCCGAGAAGATCGGGACCGAGGACCTTGTAGGCGTCGTCAACGGACTCGCATACACCGGGGCGGGCGGAGACCTGCTCAAGGTCGAGGCGGCGGTGCTCGACGGCACCGGAAAGCTCGAGCTCACCGGCAGTCTCGGCGACGTCATGAAGGAATCGGCGAAGGCCGCCCTGACCTACGTGCGCAAGATCGCCGCCGAATACGGCATACCCGCCGACTTCTACAAGACCCGCGACATACACATCCACGTCCCCGAGGGAGCCGTCCCGAAGGACGGGCCGTCGGCCGGCGTCACGATGGTCACCGCGCTCGTCAGCGCCCTCTCCGGCCTTCCGGTGAGGCACGACCTCGCAATGACTGGCGAGGTCACCATTACCGGACGCGTCATGGCGATAGGCGGACTGCGCGAGAAGACGATGGCGGCATACGCGGCCGGAGTGAAGACGGTGCTCATCCCCGCCGAGAACGTGATGAACCTCGACGAGGCGGTCCCCGAAGTAAAGGCGAATATCGAATTCATTCCCTGCCGCTCGGCCTCCGACGTCCTTCGCGAGGCGCTCGTGAAGCGGCTCCCGCAGATCCAGGCGGAGCCGGTGAAGCCGGCGGAAACGCCGCAGGTGGCGATCCCCCCCGAGATCCCGCCGGTGACGCAGATATGGCGGTAAAGTTCAACACGAACGACGCGTCGTTCCTCGCGAGCGTCGGCGACGCCCGCGGCTTCGCGGGATTCGGCGGCCTCCCGCAGGCCGCCCTCTCGGGGAGGTCGAACGTCGGGAAGTCGTCGCTCATAAACTGCCTGCTGGGGCGGAAGTCGCTGGCGAGAGTGAGCTCGGTCCCCGGAAAGACGATCACGGTCAACTATTACAAGGTCGGCGGAAAGATGCTTTTCGTCGATCTGCCGGGATACGGATTCGCGAAGCGGCCGGCGGCCGAGCGCGAAAAATGGTCGAGGCTGACCGACGGATTCTTCACGAAAAACCCGGCGTCGGACTCGCTGAAGCTTGTCCTGCAGCTGATCGACGCGGCCGTCGGCCCCACGCCCGACGACATGATGATGGTAAACTATCTCCGCGACGCCGGGATCCCGCGTGTCATTGTCCTCACGAAGACCGACAAACTGGGCGGCCGTCAGCGCGAAGAGCTCTCCTTTCGCATGTCGGAAGCCGGGCTGTCGGGCGAGACGCTCATCCCCTTCTCAGCCCGGACCGGCGAGGGAAGAGACGCCGTATGGCGGCAGATCCGCTCGACTCTCGGAGTCTGAACGGATAATAACGCACCGAAAGAGAACGGACACAGATGTTCAGATACCTATCCTCCGGAGGCGACATAAAGAGCTTCATCATACAGCTCCTGCTCACCCTCCCGATCATAATACTCTCGCTGACGGTGCACGAGTGCGCGCACGGCTACATAGCGAAAAAACTGGGCGACCCCACCGCCGAGAACCTCGGCAGGCTGACCCTCAACCCGCTGAAGCACCTCGACCCGTTCGGGGTCCTCTTCATGCTGCTGTTCGGCTTCGGCTGGGCAAGGCCGGTGCCGGTCAACGCGAGGAATTTTAAGAAGCCCCGCCGCGACATGGCGCTGACTGCCGTCGCGGGGCCGGTATCCAACCTGCTGCTCGCGACGGTATTCGCGATCTTATACGAGACCGCGTACACGGTCGTGAAGAAGTCGGCCGAAGCCGGCGGCGGGACCGGGACACTGGGGATGACGGTGATGCTCTTCTTCAGCCTCGGCCTTCAGCTCAACGTATTTCTCGCTGTATACAACATGCTGCCGATCCCTCCCTTCGACGGCTCGAGGTTCTTCTACGTCTTCCTGCCCGTCAAGTGGTATTTCAAGGTCATGAAATACGAGCGCTACATCATGCTCGGCCTGATGGCGGTGATACTCTTCGAGTCGTACGTGCTGCACGGCGGCCTGATACTTGGCGGGCTATCGTATCTCTCGTCACTGCTCATAAACGGGATGCTCCGCCTGCTCGAACTGCTTCCCTTCTTCGGCTGACAAGGAGCGTCGCTCCCCGGCCGGAGGGCCCGCGGCGGCATCGCGATCCAGTTATATTTTGTACGGACAGGAAACCGGACAGATGGAAGAAACCCTGACTTACAGGCTCGAGAAGTTCGAAGGTCCTCTCGACCTTCTGCTCTCGCTGATAAAAAAGAACAAGATGAAGATCGAGGACATACGGATCTCCGAGATCTGCGACCAGTACTTCGAGTACATCGCGCAGGCGGCCGAGCTCGACATGGAGCTGGCCGTGGAGTTCCTCGTCATGGCCTCCGACCTCATGCTCATAAAGAGCAGGATGCTCCTGCCCCGCGAGGACCCGGGAGAGGCCGACCCGCGCGCGGGTCTTGCCGAAGCGCTGGCAAGGCTGCAGGCGGCCAAGCGCGCCGCGGCGCTGCTCTCGGAGCGCTACGCGAAATACGGCGGAAGGATGGCCAAGGAGACCGACGAGATCTCTCCCGACCGCAGCTTCGTCGCCGACCAGGACCCGCAGAAGCTCTACGGGCTGATGCGCCGGATGCTGGCGGAGCTCCGCGCCGCCGACGAAAAGATTGCGACGTCGGCCGTCACGCCTCTCGTCGCGCGGAAGATAGTCTCGGTCGAGCAGAAGATACACGGCATCCTCGGTCACTTCGGCGGCGGACGGTCGTCGTCACTCGCCGAGCTCCTCGACGACGCCGTGAGCAGGCCCGAGCTCGTCGCGATCTTCATCGGAGTGCTCGAGCTCGTGCGCATGAAGCGGCTGGTGATCTCCGCGGGGCGCGACGATTTCGACGGCCTGGAGGGGATCGGGACCGTGTTCACCGTGAATCCCGAATTTGCCGAAGACCCCGAGGCCGGGCTCGTCCTCGACGACTACGCGTCGGCGGAGAAAACGCCGGAAGAAAACAAAAAGAACGGCGAAGAAACCGGGAGAAGCGACGAAAACAGCGGCGAAAACAGCGGCGGAAACAAGTCAGAAGACCCTGCGTAACGCGAAAAACAGGGCAAAAGCAGCCGGCATACCGGCGGAACGCCGGACGACCGGCGCAGATTCACAGAACTGCTGACCGAAAGGCGGAAAGGGGAAATGACACTTTGGAAATGAATGAGAACGGCACCGGCGACAGACTCGCCGGAGTCAGGGAGACCGAAGCCGCGCTCGAGGCGATACTCTTCGCCGCCGGCCACCCGGTCGAATACACCAGGATAGGCGATGCCCTGGGCCTTGCCCCGCGCGACGTCCGGACGCTCGCCGAACACATGAGGGACACGAGATACGCATCTCCCGGCTCCGGCCTGCATATGCTGACCTTCGCGGAATCCTGCCAGCTGTGCACGCGCGAGGACTTTCTTCCGCAGATACGCGAGGCGCTGGGGATCCGCCGCGGCGGCAATCTCTCGCCGTCGTCGCTCGAGGTGCTGGCCGTCGTGGCCTACAACCAGCCGGTGACGAGGGCCTTCATCGACACCGTCAGGGGCGTCGACTCGGCATATGCCGTCGGTTCGCTGATCGACCGCGACCTGATCTGCCAGACCGGCAGGCTCGACGCCCCCGGGCGTCCGATGCTGCTCGGAACGACCGACAAGTTCCTGCGGGTCTTCGGCCTCTCCGACCTCTCGGAGCTCCCCGAAGCGGGGTCGGTCGCGGCGGCCGTCGAGTCGCTCACCGAACAGGCCGGGCCGGACGAGGCCGGAGAAGACGCTGAAACGGCCGACGTTGCCGCCGGAGGCGCGGAGCCCGGAGCGGAAGCGCCGGAAGCGTAATGACCGGCTGGATAATAGCCGGAGGGATACTTCTTCTCCTCTTCCTCATCGCGATGATCCGCGGCGAGGCCGTCCTCGAATACAACGGTGAATTCGGTCTCACGGTAAGGGTCGCCGGCATTCCGGTGCGGATCCTTCCGAAGAAGCCGAAAAAGGTAAAGATCCGGAACTACACTCCGGAGGCGCTGGAGAGGCGCCGGCGCGCCGAAGAGAAAAAGGCCGCGAAGAAGGCGGCAAAGAAAGCGGCGAAAGAGGAAAAGAAGAAGAAAAAAGCCGAAAAGGCCGAAAAGAAGGCCGAGCGGCTGAGAAAAAAGGGCAAGGAACCGCCGCCCGCGGAGAGCGGGAAGCAGGGCCCGAAGGACATCCTCCGGACGGTAAAGCTCATAACCTCGGTCGCCGAAACGGCCGTGAAGCGCTTCGGGAAGCACCTCCGGGTGCGCGTCGCGAGGCTGCACATCGACATCGCGACTGACGAGGCGGCAAAGACGGCGGTACTCTTTGGCGGAGTCGCGCAGGCAGTCGCCTACCTCGCCGCGCTGCTCGACGCGACCGGGACCCTGAGGGCACCGGCGAAGTCTGACGTCGACGTGAGGGCGGACTTCCTGTCCGACTCGCCGCGGTTCGACATAAAGATCGGGATGTCGCTCCGCGTGTGGCAGATCTTCGACCTGATCTTCCGCAGCGCGGGCAGAGCGATAAGGGAGCTCATACGCGGATGAGCACCGGCGGGGACGGCTGAGAGAATCAATGTTCGCTTCCCGCGAGAATGACGGCCGGTATCAGCCGGGCCGAAAAAACAGGGCTTCAGCCGGACACGGAGTGAAAAAGACTGTCCGGGAGGAGACTGACCGGAAGGCCCTGAACCGGAATCCACAAAACAAAAAACAGAAAGACTAGCATAAACGGAGGAAATCCAATGTCGGCAGACAACAAGATCCAGGAAATAATCTCCGCGTCGCTCGAGAACATCCGCTCGATGGTCGACGCCAACACCGTGGTCGGCGACCCGATCAGCACCCCCTCGGGGACCGTCATCATCCCCGTATCCAAGATCTCGATGGGCATCGCGTCGGGCGGGCTCGACTACCTCGGCAAGAACGACGAAGCGGTGAAGTCGAAGCTCCAGAACTTCGGAGGAGGAGGCGGTACCGGCCTTACCGTCGCGCCCGTCGGATTCCTCGTCGTCTCGCCCGAGGGCAGAGTCGACATGATCAACGTCGGGACCGACAGGCCGAGCGGAACGATCGAGCAGGTGGCCGACGTCATCGAGCGCTCGCCCGACATAATCTCGAAGATCAAGGCCCTTTTCTCGAAGAAAAAGGACGAAACGGCCGTGAAGGACGTCGAGCCCGCGGGAGAGGCCGGGGCCGTCTCCGAACCGAAGAAGACCGAATAACTGCGTTATCAGGTCTCCGGCCGGCGGCGGATGCGCCGCCGGCCGGAGACCTGCGCGGAAAGACATGGAAAAGATCAAACTGCAGAAATACTTCTCCGA
>CADCPG010000083.1 GCA_902803255.1 uncultured Ruminococcus sp.
AGTCACCGACGGTGATTCGGTATATGTCAGGATCGACGGCGACACGGCCGTTATAAATCCGCTGAAGGCGGGCTCGTCGGTGATCGAATTCCGCAATATATACGGAGAGACCGCCGGCGCGGATGTCACCGTCTCGACGGATCTCAAACCGACCGCCGTCTTTATCCCGTTCGAAGCTCCGAAGGTCAGCTTCAACCTGGCCGATCTCGGTGTCAAACCCGCCGCCAACGCCGATATAACGACGCAGCTGCAGAGCCTTGTGAACAAGGCGAACGAAGCCGGAGGCGGCACTGTGTACGTGCCATCGGGCAATTACAGGATCAGTTCTATCACGATGAAACCGGGCGTCGATCTGAAGTTCGCCGGATTCGTCCCCGACGCGACCGTCGGATACACTACCGCGGTAAAGCGCTATGTCAGCAGCGGAAAGCCTGCCGTCATAACCGCGGGATCCGCCCCGCGCAACAATATCTTCTTCTACAACACTCCCCTGCCGCAGGCATACTGCACCGAAGGGATGTCCGACTTCTCGATATCCGGAGGCGTGTTCAACTGCCAGGCGAAGATGAAGCTGCTGGCCTTCGCGTGCGGCAGCAACATCAGAGTATCCGATATGATCGTCAAGGATCTGCCTAACAACCACGCGTTCCAGATCGACGGCTGCACCGGCCTCACCGTGGACAACGTCATGTTCGCGGGATACTATTATCCGGCGAACAACCCCGTCCTCACCCGCGAGACGATCCAGCTCGAGCCCACCACACCTGGATCGATCACCAGCGACTACGCGGGTTCGCCGATCCTCGCGACCGCCGGCGACTATCACACAAACAGCGACATATCCGTCCTGAACTGCTATTTCGGCAAGAGCGACTTCTACGGCCCGCAGCTGGTGGCTGTCGGTCATCACAGCACGGCTGGCTCGATCTCATGCGACGGCTTCCGCTTCATAGGAAACGTCGTAGACAACCCGCTGTACTGCGGACTGCACCTTCCCAACGTGTCGAACGCCGAGATACGGGACAATACATTCATTTCGGTCGATAAACTGACATCCGGCCGTCTGGCGGACGACTCCGCTCTTATCTCGCTCTACTCGTTCAACAGCGATACAAAACTCACCATAGACGGCAAAAATGTGGTATACGCCTTCTCGTACGAGCATTTCGGCGACCGGAACTACATAATCGAGAACAACAGCTTCGTCCTGGGCGGCAAAACTTATCTGCGGGCTCTGTATTTCACCGGCGCTTCGGCCGATAACACCCAGAATGCTGCCTATGTGTCGTCGTCAGCCTACAGATACGAGACGTTCGGCGGAGAGCTGTTCCAGATAAAAGGCTACCTGATAAAGAACAACTGCTGCGCCGGCATCACCGTCAGAAACAATTCTATCGAATACACATCGGCGGCCGGGTACAAGGATTGTTTCTGCTATGCCAACAACGTCAACGGCTTTTTCTTCGAAAACAACGAGATTAAACTTGCCGACGGAGTCAGTTTCTCCCGCAAATACGGCGACATCAAGGGTATCAGCACAAGCGGCACCGTATCGTCCGACAGGGCCGAGGCCGCCACGAGGCGGATAAATCTCATATCTACGACAGAGGTCCCGGTGACCGTTAACGCGGGCGGCACGAACTTCACGCTGAAAAAGCCCGACGTAAACATGACTCTGACACTCACGCCGACTGATGGCGGCAGGATCGTGCTCAACGCCGACAGAAGAGGAAACCTCACTGTCAACATAATAGCCGACGAAGGATACGTCTTCTCCGGTTTTACCGACGAGAACGGGAACCCGGCCGACCTTGCGAACATCGTTTTCAAACGCAGCACCAGGATAGGAGTCGTATTTAAAAAGTGACATGAAAAAAGAAATTCGGAAAGGCAACGGCTGGACTCCTGACAGCATACCGCGCGGCGTGCCGAAGAGCACAGCCGAATTCGACAGGATTAACGAACTGACCGGAGCGGGGCTTCCCCGCACAGATGATCTCTCCGCTCTTTCCTCGGGTTACAGGATAAAGGACTTCAACGTGCCGAACAGGCTCGTCTGCCAGCCGATGGAGGGCTGCGACGGCTGTCCCGACGGCTCACCGGGCGAGCTAACGATAAGACGCGCTCACAGACTCGCGTCATCGGGTGCCGGTATCATATGGTTCGAAGCCACGGCCTGCCTTCCCGAAGCCAGAGCCAATCCGCGGCAGCTCATGCTGACGCAGGACAATATCTCCTCCTTCGCCCGGCTCGCCGATGAGATGCGCGAGATCTCGGTGCGCGAGAACGGGTTCGCCCCGCTGATAATGCTCCAGCTCACCCACAGCGGCCGGTACAGCCGTCCTCAGGGCGTTCCGGCGCCGATCAGGGCATACAGCTGGCCTGAGGCCGAACGCGGCTCAGAGACGCTCCCTGCCCTCATCACGGACGACGGTCTCGACGAAGTGCGGGAGGCACTCTTAAGATCATCGGCTCTCATCGAAAAGGCCGGCTTCGACGGAGCCGACATCAAATGCTGCCACAGATATCTGAATTCCGAGCTTCTGTCGGCGTACACAAGGGATAACAGCCGCTACGGCGGTGACTTCGAGGGCAGGACAAGGCTCCTACGCGAAACGCTGGCAGGGGCTGTCGCGAACGCGTCGCGCGGGTTCATCGTCGGAACGAGGATAAACATATACGACGGCATCGCCTACCCGTACGGCTTCGGCTGCAGGACCGACGGAACACTGATCCCCGATATGAGCGAGCCGGTAAAGCTCCTCGGCATGCTGTACGACGCCGGAGCGTCGCTCATCGACATCACGACAGGAAATCCGTATTTCAACCCGCACGTCAACCGTCCGTTCGCCGCGGGGCCGTACACGCCGGAGGAACACCCCGCCTGTGGCGTCGCGCGCATGCTTGAGCTCACGGCCGAGGTAAAGCGCAGTCTTCCTGAAGATCTGCCGGTTATATCGTCGGGCCTGTCCTGGCTTGGAGCCGCATCGCCGGGAGTCGCCGCCGCGTATATCGAAAAAGGCGGCTTCGACTTCGCCGGATTCGGCAGACTTACGCTTGCCTGCCCCGGATTCGCGAAAAAGATACTCGGCGGAGAAGGTCTCCGTCCCTCGGACCTCTGCGCCGCATGTTCGGGCTGCACATCGCTCATGCGGCTTCCGGGCGGCACGCCTGGATGCATACTGAAAGACAGGCTGTACACCGATATTTACAAAAAAATGAGATCAGCGGAGGCAAAATGATATGTCACGAAAGACCGCAATGATAACAGGCTGCCACGGCGGGATAGGCACGGCGGCTGTAAAGAGATTCCTATCCGAGGGCTGGAACGTCTGCGGACTCGACATGGCACCTCTCCCCGAAGGGAGCGGGCTTGCGGAATGCGGGAACTATATCTTCGTCCGGGGCAGCCTCTCGGACGGAAAAGACAGAGAGGATTTCCTGCATAGCGCCCTGTCGTTCACCGGGCGTATCGATGCGCTCGTCAACGTCGCGGGCGTCGCTCCGAAGGTGCGCAACGACATCCTCGAGATGACCGAGGAGAGTTACGACAGAGTCATGGAGATCAACACGAAGGGCACTTTCTTCTTAACGCAGCTCGTCGCGAACAAGATGAAGGACAACGATCCCTGCGGAGAAGACATGATCCGCGGCTACATATGCAATATTTCGTCGATGTCGGCGTACACGAGCTCGACATCGCGCGGCGAATACTGCATATCCAAAGCGGGAGTCTCGATGATAACGAAGCTCTTCGCCGACCGCATGGCCGAATTCGGCATACCCGTAAACGAGATCAGGCCCGGCATCATCCGCACAGGCATGACGGAGGCGGTAAAGGAAAAATACGACAGACTGATAGGCGGAGGCCTGCTGCCGATAGCCAGATGGGGGAGACCGGAGGACGTCGCCGAGGTCATATATTCTCTGTGCTCGGGCAGGCTCCCCTACGTTACCGGGCAGTCGGTCGACGTCGACGGCGGCTTCCACATCCGTCGCCTCTGATAAAATGAAGACGGAATACATAAAGCTCAACACATGCGTCGTCGGCTCCGGAGCTGCCGGATTTGCCGCGGCGGTAAGACTCCGGCAGGCTGGATGCCGGGACGTCGCGATCCTCACCGAAAACGTGAACTCCGGGACATCCAGGAACACCGGATCAGATAAGCAGACATACTACAAGCTCGGAATGTGCGGCGACGTCCCCGACAGCGTTGCCGCGATGGCCCGCGACCTTTTCTCGTGCGGCTGCACCGACGGAGACAGCGCGCTATGCGAAGCCGCCCTGTCGGCCAGATGCTTCTTCTTCCTGTGCGACCTCGGCGTCCCCTTCCCGTGCGACGCGAACGGCCAGTACGCCGGATACAAGACCGACCACGACACCGCCGGAAGGGCCTCCTCGTGCGGCCCGCTGACGTCGAAGAAGATGACTGAATGCCTCGAGCAGCGTGCCGCGGAGCTGGGCATCAGAGTCTTCTCAGGGCGGACAGCCGTCGACATACTGAAAAAAGACGGCGGAGGGGAGATCTGCGGACTTGTCGCGGTATCCCGCGACGGAAGCGGAGGCCCGGACAGCTATACCGTCACGATCGTCAACTGCAAAAACATAATCTGGGCGACCGGAGGCCCCGCGGGGATCTATTCCGACTCGGTCTATCCCGTGAGCCAGACCGGCTCCAGCGG
>CADCPG010000084.1 GCA_902803255.1 uncultured Ruminococcus sp.
ACCGGCGGATGAGGCTTCCGTTGACGTGCGGCACCTGGTCGGGCCTCGTCATGACGGGAAGGTTGACCGCGAGGTCGATCCCCGATCTTTTCATCGATGCCGAAAGTCCCGCGGCGGTGCCGTCGGAGAAACTCTTCACTCCTCCGCTCCTGCGAAGCCCCGCCACCGCCCCGGCTGCTATCTTCTCCGGGAAGGTGTGAGTGTGGAAATCTATTACCATCCTCCGTCCGCGCTCCTTACTTCGATATCCATTTCCTTTGCCCGCTCGGCGTATGTCCTGCTCAGCGGCTGTACCGACACGAGCACCTTCTTCGCGTATTTTCCGCCGAAGCGTTCGGCGACCGTCTCGAGTTCGTAAAGGGCGTGGAGCGACTGCGAAGGCCCCATCCTGCCGCCCTTGCAGGAGATGAAGGTCGGAACATAGCCGCGCAGCGAGAGGACGTCGACTTCGTTGAGCACATCCTTTCCGAAATAGGGACTGATCCTTCCGTCCCAGTCGAGATGGACGCCCACGCGGCAGTCGTCGGCCCCGGCGCTCTCCAGGGAATACGTATACAGTTCGAGCACCGAACCGCTCTCCCAGACGAGTCCTTTTATCTGTTCGTTTTTGAAGCTGAATTCGTATCCGCCGTCTTCGCGGAGCAGACCGGTGATAAGGCCGCCGGCGGCGAGGCTGTCGAGTATCGCGTCGAGCTGCCCGCGGGTCTTCAGCCCGCCGGAAGCCCTGGCGAGGGCGGCGTCGATATCGCGTCCGCTCTTTTTGAAGAACAGCTTCCCGTCGGGCATACCGCTCCCGCGCATGAACTCTGAGAAGCGGTTCCAGCTTTCCCCGCTTTTCCGCACGGTCTCCCGCAGCGCGCGCAGGTCGCCTTCGAACCCGGGCCCGCCCGTGTCCTTCAGGCGCTTGTGCAGCCTGTAGTTGATCACTCCGCCCTTCATTTCGATGAACATGTCGAGATCGAAGGGTACCCTGCGCTCTTTTACCGAACCGCTGATATGCTCCTCGCAGAAGTCCCTCGTCAGCTCGATCAGCCGGCCGCTTTCGATGTCGAACATGTGCAGCGGAGCGCGGAACTCGCGCGAGAGCATCCCGAACGCCACGAGCACCAGGCTCTCTCCACCGGTTATATCGAAGAACAGTTCGTTTCCCCTTGCCTTTTCGGAGACGATCCCGCGCTTCATCGCCGCGAGCACCGACGGCAGATCCATCGACGGCAGCTCGACGAACTCGCTCTCGGCAACGCCGCAGTATTTAGCGAGGAAGCGCGACGTCCTGTCCCTCATCTGCGCGATCGCTTCGCCGCTGCCGAAATACACGACCTTGTCGACCGCGTAGTTCATGCTCGTCACGAGGTTCTCGATCTCTTCTTTTCCCAGAAACTCGAATACTACAGTCATAAAACTTCCTCATCTGTGCCGCGGAGCGCTTCTCCTCGGCGGATGCCGGCCTTTCAGGTCACTTCGCCGTATCGGCCTTTCTCTCCTCGATGTAGTCTTCGGGATCGCAGCAGGGGTCGGCCGGTTCCGGCTTTTCGTCGGGCTCGCCCTCGTGCGTAACGTCGCCTATGCCGGTCGTCTCCGAGAAAATGACGTTGCGCGACACCGTCCTCACGGCGTCGGTCGGGACGATGATCTTGGCGGCTTTTCCGTTGGACATCTTTATCAGCGCCTCGTACTGCTTGAGTTCGAGCACTTCGGGCGTGGGAGCCGACTTCACGAGTTCGCGTATGCCGTCCGCCTCGGCCTTCTTGGCAAGATACAGGGCCCTCGCCTCGCCTTCGGCCCGCGCTATGCGGGCGTCGCGCTCGCCTTCGGCCTGCAGGATCATCGCCTGCTTGTCGCCTTCGGCGCGGGTTATCGCGGCCTGCTTGTGGCCCTCGGCCTGGAGCAGAGTCTCGCGGCGCGTGCGCTCGGCGCGCATCTCGGCCTCCATCGCCTCCCTGATGTCGGAAGGCGGCATTATGTTCTTTATCTCGACGCGGATGACCTTGATGCCCCAGGGGTCGGTCTCCTTGTCGAGGATCATCTCCATCTTGCCGTTTATCGTGTCGCGCGACGTCAGCGATTCGTCGAGCGTCAGGGCTCCGACGATATTGCGGAGCGTGGTCGCGGTCAGATTCGACAGCGCCTGCACCGGGCTCACGACGCCGTAGGTGTAGAGCTTGGCGTCGAAGATGCGGTAGTACACGACGGCGTCGATCTGCATCGTGACGTTGTCCGACGTGATGACGGGCTGCGGGGGAGTGTCGAGGACCTGCTCCTTGAGCGTGACCTTGTTTACGCTCCGCTCGATGAACGGCAGCTTGACATGCACCCCGGCGCCCCAGGTCTTGCGGTATTTTCCGAGCCTCTCGATGACCACCTCGGTGGCCTGGGATACGACGCGGATCTGTGCTGCGACAAGCACGATCACGGCTGCGATTATTATTCCGATTACTACGGGCGGCATGGCTGAACCTCCATTAATTGTTTTTTCTGATCTTTTCCGGTCAAAATCACACCGTATACGTATAAAAGTATATCAAAAAAGAAAACCGAAGTCAAGAAATATCGCGCCAGCCTCGGTCCCGCCTGCGCCGGGATCTTTCATCTGACACTTATGTAACCGTTTTCAGAACAAGGTCACGGTTATTTTACAACGGCTGTGAGCGTCGCCCCCTGAAAACATAACGCGGGCGCCAGCTTTTACCGGTCTTCTTTTTTCTGCGGGGAATGACACTTAACTGTTGATTTTCCGGCCGAGTTATGATATTATTATATAGGTTGTAAAAACACTATAGATTAATGGATCTCCGGTTCCGCCGCGCGGTCCGGAAGCGCCCCGGCGTCCGCGGGCCCCGGGGGAAAGAAGAAAGAAAGAAAACAGAAAAAAGAAAGAACGGAAGCATGGAACAGAATCAGGAAAAAAGATTCGCTCTGCTGATCGACGCCGACAACATCGGCAGTCAGTATATAAAAGTGATAGTCGAGGAGATAACGGACGAGGGCGTCCTGACGTACAAGCGCATCTACGGCGACTGGACGAGCCAGCGTATGAAGTCCTGGAAGGACATCCTGCTCGAATACTCGATCACGCCGGTGCAGCAGTACTCATACACGACGGGCAAGAACGCCACCGACTCGGCGATGATCATCGACGCCATGGATATCCTCTATTCGGGGCGCGTCGACGGCTTCTGTCTCGCCTCCTCCGACAGCGACTTCACCCGTCTCGCGGCCAGACTGCGCGAGGAGGGCATGACCGTCATAGGCATGGGCAAGCAGCAGACGCCCAGGCCTTTCGTATCGGCCTGCAGCAAGTTCAAGTATATCGACATCCTCACCGACGCCGCCAAAGCGCCGGTACAGGAGGCCGACCAGACCGAGCAGAAGCCGAAGGACGACGCGTCGAAGAACGGCGGAAAGGACAAAGGAAGGAAAGACAGGGACAAAAACGGCAAAAACGACAAACAGCAGTCGTCGAGGACCCCGAAGAAGACGCTGCTCGCGTCGATAAGCGGATTCCTGGAGGAGAACGGCGAGGAGAACGGCGGCTGGGTCAACATGAGTCTCGTCGGGAACATGCTCCAGAAGAAATACCCCGACTTCGACCCCAAGAACTACGGCTACAAGAAGATGATAGAACTGCTCCCCGCATGGGGATTCGAGGTGGAAAAGTTCATCGATCCGAACAGCAAGGCCGATCCGCCGAGCCTGATCATATACGTAAGGCTGTCCGCCGACAGGAAGTGACCGGGGACA
>CADCPG010000085.1 GCA_902803255.1 uncultured Ruminococcus sp.
GCGTTGAGGTCGGCCGTCCCTCCGATGAGCGATATGTCCGGTATCCCGTTCTCCATCTTCACCGACAGCACCTCCGTCGTGCCGCCCGACACGTGAAATGCGATGAAGCGGCCCGACTTCGTGTCCTCCCGCCCCTGCGCCTCCGACGTGAAGAGAGCGGCCGCCACGTGTCCCTGCTGGTGCGAGAACTCGAAGAGCGGTATTCCGCAGCCCGAAGCGAACGACCTCGCCGCCAGCACTCCCGCGAGGAAGCAGGGCATGTACGATCCCGGGACCGACCTCGGACGCGACGAAACTCCCGCCGCCGCGATCTCGCAGCCCCGCTCTCTCAGCGACTCGGCGGCCTCAGGCAGCATCGTGCCGAGGTGTCTCACATGCGCGAACAGCGCCTCCGACTGCCGGAGGCCTCTCCCGCCTTCCGGGACCGGCAGCAGCTTCCTCTCGTCGAGGATGACCTGCCCGTCCTCACCGACCGCCGCGAGCGATGTCGTGTAATTGCTGGTGTCTATACCGAAAAAACACTTATTCATTCGTGTTCCGCGGTCCCGGCGGGGGATCCCTCTCCCGCCCCGTCGTTCATCACCGCGTTGAGAACACCGTTGACGAATTTCCGGAGCTTTCCGGCGTCGTCGTATTCCTTTATGAGTTCGATCGCCTCGTTGACCGCCACGTTTCCGGGTATGTCGTCGCGGAACCTGATCTCGTACACCGCAACGCGCATCACCGCCATGGCGACCGAGGATATCCTGTCATTCCGCCACCCGTTGGAATGCCGGGAGATGACGGCGTCGATCTCTGAAAGATTTCCGCAAACTCCGAAAAAGAGTTCTCTCATATACGGATCGGGTTCGATCTGCCGCAGTTCCATCGCCCTGTCGAATACCTCCGACGGCGTCTCGTCAGGTCTGCAGGCCTGCTCGTAAACGAGCTGCATGGCCTCGGCTCTCGCCTGTTTTCTTCTCATTTCGGTAATTGTCCTTATTTGTCGTTTCCTGATGCCGGGCGGCTATCTGCCGGCTCCGGAGTCGGTTATGTATATGATCTCGTCCGACGGTACGAGCCCTAACAGTTCTCTGGCGAATTTCCTTATGTAGATCTCGTCCATCGGGGCGGAGATGTAGTACTCGAGTTCTTCGATCTCTTCGTCGAGCCGCCGCAGTTCGCTCTCGCGCTCCCGGCGCTCGGTGACGGTCTCGCTGTATTCGATGAAGTAATACACCGAGATCACGAGCAGGATGACGCTCACGATGATGAGCGCGGGCTTTACGAATACCGATGCCTTGCCGAGCGGAGTCTCTCCGCTCCTCCGGCCGGAGCGCTCGCGGCCCGCGCGGATAACGCTCCCTCCGCCAGCCTTGCCTTCTGTCAGTGCCGTGTCGTTTTTTCGTGTCATTCAGTGTTCCCCCGCGGCCGACGCCGGTCAGCCCTCAAGTACTTCGTAAAGATCGCCTGCGCCGTCTTTCCCGACGGTCTCGACGACCTTCGCCACTCTCACCTTCAGAGTCCTGCTCCCGAAGGCGATCTCTATAATGTCGTCCGGCTTCACCTCGAGCGACGCCCGCGCCACCCTGCCGTTGACCTTCACGTGTTCGGCGTCGCAGGCCTCGTTGGCCACGGTCCGCCGCTTGATTATCCTCGATACCTTGAGATATTTGTCGAGACGCATGCCGTCTTACCTTCCCTTTCCTTTTTTCCCGCAGGACGCGCGTCCGCCGTCAGACGAACTCGTGGTAGAGCGACTTCTCGCCGATCAGCGAACTGTCGATCACTGGCAGTCCCCGGAGCGTCTCGAGTATCGCCCCGGCCTCGAGAGCGTACCCGCTGTCCTCCGGGACCTCGGCAAGGATCTTCTCGAGATAGGGCTTGAGCATGACTACGTCGTAGTCCATAAGAGAATCGAGATAGTAGTCGACCTTTCCGGTGTACGGGTAGATGTTCGCGTCCTCGTTCTCCCTCACCGACTCCCACAGCGAAAGCGTCTCCGCCGCGGTAGCGCTTCGGCGGTAGTAGTCGCGGACGAGTCTGCGCAGCAGCCTTATGCGGTTCCGGTTGAAGATGCGGTGGCCGATCTGCAGCGAACCGCGCACGTTGATGAAGAGCGATACGGTGGGGAACGCGGCGAAGAGGGCCGAGACCTGCGGATACAGTGCCTGTATCCCTTCGAAAATGAAGATGTCGCTTCCGTCGGTCTCGATGACGTTCGAGCCCTTGCGCGTTCCGTCGAGGAAATCGTAGTTCGGGTATTCGACCCTGCCGCACTTCCGCTCGAAAATCTCGGAGACCGTCACGGTCAGCGCTTCGATGTCGATGGTATCGGGGGAGTCGAAATCGATCTTCCCGTCACCGCCGTCCGGGCCCGCCCCGAGCGAGCGCCCGATGAGCACGTTCCGGTCGAAATAGTAGTCGTCGATCGAGATGATGTGGGCCCGTCTGCCGCGCCGCTCAAATTCGGAGGCGAGCATCGAGGAAGCCGTCGTCTTGCCCGAACAGGTCGGGCCGCAGAGCGTCACGGCGCGTATCCCGGGGCCCCTGGCGATGATGAACCCGACAACGTCTGAGATCCTGTTCTCGAATCTTTCGTCGCTCCGCCTCACTATCCAGGCGGCGGATTCTCCGCTTATGTTTGAAGGTATTCTTCTGATCATTCAATCCTCCGTTCCGGCTCCGGCGGCCGCCGGCTCGGCTTCCACATACGAGGCGTCGGGAGCCTCGTAAGCGCCTCTCATAGCCGCGATGAGCGCCGTGCAGTCGCCTCCCCGCAGATATTCATAAGGGTATTTCGGGTTGAAGAAACGCCTTATCTGCGCCTTCTTCCCCTCCGAGGCTGGCCTTACAAATTTCGCGACCGCCCCGGCTCCGATAGCCAGGATCGAGTGGACCTCCTCCATCATGTAGATGTTGTAGCGCCCCTCGGTCCCGGGCAGCGAGAAACCGACGTTCTCGAAATTGCCCACCGTGTTCTTCTGGCGGTACATGTAATAGGGTATGTATCCCGCCTGTCTGAGCTTTATCTGCGAATAGTCGACGCACTTCCCGGCCTCGCCGCCGCGCATCGAATAAATATTGTCGCGCTGGTTTATCGCCGCCGAGCGCTTCACGCAGAAGGTGTGCACGGTCACGTTCTCCGGCCGCAGGGCGATGATCCCGTCGACGGTCGACGAGAAGATCCTGAAACTGTCTCCGGGAAGGCCGGCGATGATGTCGGTGTTGACCGTCTCTATCCCGCTCTCGCGGGCGATCGAATACGCCCTGTAGAAGTCCTCGACGGTATGGTTCCGCCCGATGCCCTCGAGCACCTCTTCGCACAGCGTCTGCGGGTTCACCGAGATCCTGCCGACGCCGAATTCCTTCATGATCCGCAGCTTTTCGGCCGTGATGCTGTCAGGACGTCCCGCCTCGCAGGTGTACTCCTCGGGCTCCCGCCCGTCGAGCTCCTCCCTCACCGCGGAGAGCAGAAAGGTCAGAAGTTCGGGCTCAAGGATCGACGGGGTCCCGCCTCCTATGTATACCGTCCTTATCCGGAGGCCGTAATCGCGGACGAGCTTCATGACCGACCGGAGATCCTCTCTCAGGCGCACGACATAGTCGGGGATGAGCGAGAGCAGTCTCTTCGAAGTGTACGAGACGAAAGAGCAGTATGCGCATCTCGACGAACAGAACGGGATCGACAGATACAGGCTGCAGTCGAGCGGGGATGTATCCCCGATGATCCTCTGTTCGTTCAGTGCGACGGCCACCGCGAGGTCAGCCTTCTTCGGGAAGACGTTGTAGTCCTGTGTCAGTATCCGCTTGGTCCTGGTCTTGCTGACTCCGGCGGTGAGCATCTCTGTCGCGACCTTCGACGGCCTCACGCCTGTGAGCATGCCCCACGAAGGGCGGTATTCCATGAGTTCGCCGAGCGCGGACGTCACGGCGTCGCCTACGGCGAGCTTCGCGCATCTCTCCTCGGAGTAGCTGCCGTCGTCGTCCCGGCTCTTCTTCGCCTCGACGGACCTGCCGTCGAGCGCGACGCGGGCGAAGGAGTCGAATCTGCCGTCCTCCTTCGTCAGCTTCACATACAGTTCGGGCACGCCGGGGCCCGGCTGCTCGTCCTCCGGGAACGACGCTCCTGGAAAAAATATCATGCACAGAGTCTGAACATAGTATCTGTTGATACTTCCGTCTATGTTTAGTATCATGAGAAACCTCTCGAGACCGAAGTCACGCACTTAAGCGACCTGACCTTGGAAACAATGGAATTGAAGTGGTCGATATTCTTGCACGCTATCTTAACGCTGACGGCGACGCTGCCGTTCTGCCGTTTCTGGGAGTTTATCGAAAGGATGGACACCTTCATGTCGACGAGCGCGGAGGTGATGTCGGCCATGGCTGAGATCGAGTCGTCGGCTATTATGTGCATGAGCGCCTCGTAGACTCCCGCCTGGGTCTTGGTATCGGCGCTGTCCCAGCTGACGGTGACCCAGCGGTCGGCGGTGTCGGGAGCGAGCAGGCTGCGGCGCACGTTGGGGCAGTCCCGCTTGTGGACCGAGATGCCGTATCCCTTGGTGATGAATCCTATGATCGGATCTCCCGGCAGCGGGTTGCAGCATTTCGCGAACTTGACAGAGAATCCGCGTTCGCCTTCGACCGAGATGCCGCTGTCGCTGTTTATGTTCTTCGGTCTGCTGATAACGCTGTCGGAGGCGGCGGCCGGCTCGGCGGACTCGGGCGGCTTCACCGTCCGGTCGAATTCGTCGCGCAGCTTGGCGGCGAGCTTTGTCAGCGGTATCCCGCCGTAGCCGAGGGTGTTGAACATGTCCTCGGAGCCGGCAAAGCCGTTGCGTGTGGCGACCGCCTCGCAGACCGACATGAACTGAGCCTCGGTATACGGCCTTCCCTGCTTTTTCAGCTCGTTCTCGACCGCCGTCCTTCCGACGACTATGTTGTCGGCGCGGCGCTCCTTCTTGAACCAGGAGCGGATCTTGGTCCTCGCCTCGCTGGTCTTTACTATCTTGAGCCAGTCGCGGCTCGGCCCCTTCGACGAGGCCGAAGTCAGTATCTCGACGATCTCGCCGTTCTGAGGGACCCTGTCGATCGGCACTATCATGCCGTTGATCTTCGCTCCGACCATACGGTTGCCGACGGCTGAGTGTATCGCGTAGGCGAAATCGATGACGGTCGAACCGTAGGGCAGCGCGATGACGTCGCCCTTCGGCGTGAAGACATATGTCTCGTCGTGGAAGATGTCGGTCTTGATCGCGGCCATGAACTCGTCGGGGTCCTTAGTGCCGTCCTCGGTCTCGATCAGTCTCGCGATCCACTCGAGCTTGCGGTCGGTATCGGGGCCCGACTGCTCGCCCGTCTTGTATTTCCAGTGCGCCGCGACGCCGTATTCGGCGATCTCGTGCATCTCGCGGGTGCGGATCTGCACCTCGAAGGGGATGCCGTCGCGTCCGATGACGGTGGTGTGCAGCGAGCGGTAGAGGTTGGGCTTGGGGGTCGAGATGTAGTCCTTGAAGCGGCCGGGCATCGAATTGTACATCTCATGGATGATCCCGAGCGCGGTGTAGCACTCGAGCTCGGTGCCCACGATTATGCGCAGCGCGTAGAAGTCGTAGATCTCGTCGAAGCTCTTGTTCTGGGTATACATCTTCTTGTAGATGCTGTATACCGTCTTGATCCTTCCCTCGAGGGTGAAGTCGATCCCGTATTCGCGGAGCTTTTCGTCGACATGCGACCTTACACCTTCGATGAATCCGCGGTGATTGCCGTACTTCTTTTCTATGTCGCTCTTGACCTCGGCGTATCCGATCGGGTCGAGATAGTAGAGCCCGAGGTTCTCGAGCTCCTGCTTGACGCGCTGCATGCCAAGTCTGTGCGCGAGCGGCGCGTAGACCTGCATCGTCTCGAGCGCCACGAGCCTCTGCTTCGGCTCGGGCTTTGCGCTGAGGGTGCGCATGTTGTGGAGCCTGTCGCAGAGCTTGATGAAGATGACCCTGATGTCCTTCGACATCGCGAGCAGCATCTTGCGGAGGTTCTCGATGTGGGCCTCCTCCTTGTCGTCGACCGACAGGAAGACGATCTTGGTTAGGCCGTCGACCAGCATCGCGACTGTCGGCCCGAACTTCTTTTCGATATCGGCAAGGTTGGTGCGGTCGCCGCAGTCCTCGACGGTGTCGTGCAGAAGCGCTGCGCAGATCGAGTCTGTGTCGAGGTGCATGCCCGCGACTATCTCCGCTACGGCCAGCGGGTGCGAGATATACGGCTCTCCGCTGTCTCTGAACTGGCCTTCGTGCATCTTCGCGGCAAACTCGTACGCCGCCCTGATCTTCGCGATGTCGTATGTGTTCGGCGACGCCTCGATGATCGACCGGAGTCTCGCGGGCGATACCGCGGCGGCGGGGTCAGGGTCGGTCGCAGTCCCCGTCACAGGCGGGACGGCGGCCTGAGCCTCCTCCGGCCCCGGAGTCTCCGGCTCCTTTTCCGTTCCGGATGCCTTTATTCCGTATTCGGTTGTAGTTTTCTCTTCTTCAGGCACTTTTTCGTCTCCTCCGGAACGCGCCGCGGCGCTTTTGGCCTTTTTTGTATTTTATCTGTTGAAATTGTCGTCCTCGCACTGCGCGGTGATCCGGCGCAGTATCGGCGAGACTGTCAGATCGACCTTGCGGCTGTGGGTCACCCGCTCGACCGACACGAAATCCTCTGGCAGGCACCACTCGGACGACTCGCTGTCTGGCACGCAGCAGTCCTGTCTGATCCTGAATATGCCCATCTCTTCAAAAATGGCGAGGAGCAGCTTGTACTTCACGTAGTTTATCGATCTGTCGCCCTGGAGCCTCGAGCGTATCACCCGCATGATGTAGGTGTCGCTGAAGGCGTCGCGGCCGCCCTTTATCATGTCGCTGATTATGTTGTAGAGGTTCACGCAGTCCGACCTGTCGGGCAGATACCTCTCCGATGCCGGGAAGTGCGCTCCGGCGAGAATCTCGGCCGCCCTCTTCCGCTCGTACAGCCTCTTTTTGTATACTCCGCGCGAATAGCAGATGTCGGACAGTATCAGCTGCACCGACGTCTCTCCGGCATAGCTGTTTATGTTGAGCGAAAAGAGCATGTCTACGCTGTCGCCCGGCTCGAACTCGATATCCAAGGCAGTCTTTCCGTAGAAGATGGCGACGAAGCGCTTCCCTCCGCACAGCACCGAGAATTTCGTATGCCGTCCGCCCGAGAACTGCCTGACCGACTGTACCGTCGCGTCGCGCAGTATGAAGGTGGGAACGGGATTGCCGGCGCTGCACGGCTCCATGTATCTGTATATGTCCTCGGCGAGCTTCAGCGTGATCTGCTCCGGGAGTATCTCCTCGTCGGCCTCGACGTTCACCGTCAGGTCGAGCGCCGACAGCCTGTCGGCGGCGTATTCGTTGAGACGGCGGCGGAATTCGGGGAGCCCCGCCCTCGTCACCGACAGACCGGCGGCCTGCTCGTGCCCGCCGTACCGCTCGAGGATGTCCCCGCAGGCCGAGAGCGCCGAGACGAGATTGAACCCCGGGACGCTGCGTCCCGAGCCCTTGCCGACGTCGTAGTCCGACTTTATGCCGGGAGTCTGCATCCCCTCGAAGGTTATCATGATCGCCGGCTTGTTCTCGCGCTCCGATATTATCGAAGCCACGATGCCTATGACTCCCTGCTGCCAGTTGTCGTCGTCGAGTACGATCACGCTGTCGTCGAAGTGCGATATGTCGGTGTTCAGCTTCTCGAGGGCTTCGCCGACGATCCTGTTCTCCTCGATCTGACGCTGCCGGTTGACCTCGCAAAGGTTCTCGGCAAGCTCGCGCGCCGTGAGCGGGTCGTCCGCCAGCAGCAGCTCGACGGCCTGTCCCGCGTTGCCCATCCTGCCGGCCGCGTTGAGGCGCGGAGCGAGGGTGAAGCTTATGAACGACGCAGTGATGTCGCGCTCGGTGACGCCGCGTCTTGAGGCCCCGATGAGCGCGGCGATCCCGCAGCGGCAGTTTTTCTTCATCATTTCGATGCCGCGCGAGACTATCATCCGGTTCTCTCCCCTGATCTGCATGACGTCGGCGACGGTACCGATCGCGATGAGATCGGCGAACCGCAGGAGGACCTCATGCGCGGAGGCAGCGGTGTCGGGCTCGCGCCCAGGTCCCGCCTTCCTGTCGGCCTCGAGGGCCGTGATCAGCTTGTAGGCGACGCCCACGCCCGCCAGATCCGTGAACGGGTATCCGCTCCCCGGTCTGTGGGGATTCACCACCGCCACGGCGTCCGGGAGCTCCGGCCTGCATTCGTGGTGGTCGGTGACCACCGTGTCGATGCCGAGCGACGACGCGTAAGCGATCTCTTCGTTCGCCGTGATGCCGGTATCGACCGTTATTATGAGCGAGACTCCTCTCGCCTTCAGTCTGTCGACGGCTTCGGTGTTCATACCGTATCCGTCCGACCTCGCGGGTATGAAGTAGCCCGTTTTCATGCCCCGCGACCGCAGATAAAGGTACAGTATGCTGACCGAGGTAACGCCGTCGACGTCGTAGTCGCCGAAGATGGCGGCTACTTCGCCGCGCGCGACGGCCAGATTTATCCTGTCCACCGCCTCACGCATGCCGTCGAGCAGGAAGGGGTCGTGGCAGCTTCCGCTCTCCTTGCCGATATATCTCTCAACGGTCTCCCTGTCGTATCCGCATCTTCCCGCGATCAGCCCGGCGCAGACCGGGTCGATGTCAAATCCCTCGGGGAAAAGCTTCGCGGCGTCCGGAAGACCGGCCGCATTTTCGTATTTCAGTGTCCATTTTCTCTTCTTTACCGCATTTCTCATAACCGTTCTCTGTTTCTCTTCTCTTTCTCTTTACAATAATCCACATTGGCAAACAATCCGTTTTTCCGGGTATCTGGCCTGTCCTGGCCTGGCCTGGCCTGGCCTGGCGTGACACCCGCTTTCGGTTCTGCATGACCCGCGCCGCGCGGCATATCCGCGCCTCGGGCGGAGGCAGACCTGCCGTCTCCGGCATTGCGTTCAGCACGCATCTTCTTTCCCTTGTTCTTTTTCC
>CADCPG010000086.1 GCA_902803255.1 uncultured Ruminococcus sp.
CCCGATTCATGTTCACGATTCGGGCAGTCCGGCGGTGTCTCCGTCCCTGAACTGAAGACGGTAGAGCCTTGAGTAGATGCCGCCTTCGCGCTCCATGAGCTCCTCGTGAGTGCCGAGCTCGGCTACTCTGCCTTCCGAGATCACCGCTATCTTCGTGGCGCGGCGGACGGTAGAGAGCCTGTGCGCCACGACTATCGTCGTACGGCCGCGGCAGAGCTCGTCGAGCGAGCGCTGGATCATGATCTCGGTCGTGTTGTCGAGTGCGGACGTAGCCTCGTCGAGGATCAGCACGGGCGGGTTCTTGAGAAAGACCCGCGCGATGCTCAGCCGCTGCTTCTGACCGCCCGACAGCTTCACGCCGCGCTCGCCGATCTCGGTGTCGAATCCGTTCTCGAGCGTGCCGACCCATTCGGAGATGTTGGCACGCGCGGCGGCCTCGTAGACCTCGTCAGGCGTCGCGTCGGGACGTCCGTAGAGGATATTGTCGTAGATCGTCCCGTTGAACAGGAAGACGTCCTGCTGAACTATGCCTATGTTGCGGCGCAGCGAGAGCGAGGTCATCGATGCCGTGTCGATGCCGTCGATCGTGATCCTTCCGCCGTTCAGCGGATAAAAACGGGGGATGAGATGGCAGAGCGTCGTTTTGCCGCCTCCGGAAGGCCCGACCAGCGCCAGCGTCTCGCCCCTGTTCACCGAGAGCGTGATCCCGTGAATTATCTCGTCGGATCTCTCATAGGTGAAGTTTATATTCTCAATAGATATGCTGCCGTCGAGTCTGCCCGGATCGACCGCCCCCGGGGCGTCCTCCTCCTCAGGCATGTCCATCAGCTCGATGAACCTCGAGAAGCCGGTCACGCCGTTCTGGTACTGCTCCATGAACGAGATCAGCGTGTTGATCGGCGAGATGAAGAGGTTGACCGAAACGATGAACGACGAGTAGTCGGCAAAGTCTATCTTCCCGTTGTAGAGGAAGATGCCGCCCGCGATCAGTATCACGACGTTGAAGACGTCGGTGATGAAGCTTGAGCTCGAGTGGAACTTGGCCATCGCGCTGTATGACTTGCGGCAGGCCTCGACGAACATCCCGTTGCCCTTCTCGAACTTTTCGATCTCGCGCTGGGAGTTGGTGAAAGCCTTGGTCACGCGGATGCCGGAGATGCTGCTCTCGAGAGAGGCGTTGATCACGGCGTTGCCGGCGCGGCGCTCGGTGAACGCCTCGCGCATCCTGCGCCTGTAGTGGACCGAGACCGCTATGAGGATCGGCACGCAGGCGAAGATGATGAGGGTGAGCCAGATGTTGATCGTCGACAGGTAGATGAAGGCGAGGATGAACATCGTCGTGCTGATGAGCAGGTTCTCGGGCCCGTGGTGCGCCAGCTCGGAGACGTCGAACAGGTCGGACGTCAGTCTCGTCATGATCTTTCCGGTCTCGTTGTCATCGTAGAACGAGAAGGGAAGCCGCTGCAGGTGTGAGAATAGATCGCGCCTCATCTGCGCCTGCATCCTCGTGCCGATCATATGTCCGTAATACTGGACGAAATACCGGAGGAAGAGCCTCATGACGTAAAGCGCCAGCACCGACAGCCCCGCGATTATCACCATGCGGAACTTCCGGTTCGGTATGAGGTCCTTGAGCATGATGTTCGTGATCACGGGATACACCATGCCGATGACGGAGATCATGATCGATGCCAGCATGTCGAAGGTCAGCATGACCCTGTGCGGCCTGTAGTAGCGTATGAACCCGGAGATCAGCCTTTTTTCGCCTATCTTCGCGGCCGACGTCTCGGTGAGACGGCTGCGCTGCGTGTCATCACTGGAGGCGCCGTTATCCTTTTTTGCCATGTGACAGTCCTTTTCTTTGCGTCAGTCGAAGTCGATCTCGGAGAGCGACGTACGCACTCCGGCGTCGTGCAGCGCGCTCTGCAGCGCCTTTATCTGCCTGACGTCGAGCCTGAAGTCGTCGAAGAGCGCCGCGGCGGTGCCGGCGGCCTCCCCGGTTACGGCGCAGACTGGTATCACGCGGGTGACGTCCCACATCGCGTCTGTGGTGCTTATGTCTCTTCCGGCGGCGAGCAGGTTCGACACTCCCTCGGGGCAGAGCGCGCCGAAGGGTATCTCGTATACCGGCCCACGCTTGCGCCAGTGTCCTGTGAGTCCCACCGAATCTGAGAAGTGGCGGCGCTCGTCGGATGTGTCGAGCAGCGCCCGGCCGGATATGCGCCGGGTCATCCTGACCTGCGGTATCGAGGTTATAGCCTCGGGGACCGAATCGGGGTCGTCGGTCAGTTTCTTCTCCCAGTCGGCGTATGTCGCTGCGTGCGAGAGCTCGGTCATGCGCGAGAGCTCGGTCCCGTCGACGCCGGAGAAGCGCCCGGGGAAGAGAAGTTCGGGGCCTTTACGGAACGGTTTATCCTCTTCGGGGATGTCGGCGGCTCCGACCATGACGCACTTGCGCTCGCCCCGCGAGAAGCGGTAGTACCAGCCGGCCAGGATGTTGCCCTGGCCGAACAGCTCGGTCCCGGCTCCCGAGAATTTCGCGATGTCGGCGTCGCCCGTCGCGTCGATGACGCTGCGGACGGCCACCGCGAAGCGGCCCGACTTGTTCTCGCATATGAGGTGAGTGATCTTTTCTCCCGACGTCTCCGCCGCGCAGACCGAAGTCCCGTAGAGTATCTTCACGCCGGCTTCCTTCAGCAGTTTTTCTGACTCGAGCATAAAGAGGGAGGCGTTGAAGTAGGTTTTGAACCTGTGCTTCGCCTTCTCTTCGGCCGTGCCGCCGGCGAACCATGCCTCCGGCGGCTTCCGCTCGGCGCCGTGCCGCACCGACAGCCGGAGCAGCTCCTCGCCGATACCGTAGATGATCTGGTGGCCGCAGCCGTCGCAGATCGGCAGATAGCAGGTTATGAGGCCCAGTGTGGCAAGTCCGCCCGGGGCGAATTCCCGCTCGATGAGCAGGACGTCGGCGCCGTGCCTTGCCGCGGCGAGCGCCGCGGATATTCCCGCTATGCCCCCTCCGGCGACCGCTGTGCCGCACGACAGCGTAACGGGGGTCTTGAGTTTTTCTTCTATGAACCGATGCAAATCCTGTTTCTCCTTTTCAGGCCGGGCGCCTTTTTCAGTTCAGTTCTACGTCGATATATACCGGGAAGTGATCCGACAGGGTGTAGTAGAAGTCGGGCAGGATATGACCGAAGGTCAGCACCTTCGAGGTACCGAGCCCGCGGACGAGCATGTGGTCGATGCCGTTTGCGGTGTATGTTCCGCTTGAGAGCGTCAGCGAGAAACCCGAAGGCGAGCAGGAGTGGTAGCCTCGTTTGTCGTCGGTAGATACCGTCGCGATCTTCTGGCAGTTGAGGAACCCGCCGTCGGTGAGGACGGCGAATGCCTTCGAGGTCGTCTGGGTGTTCAGGTCGCCCTGTATGAAGACGGGACATCCGTAGGTCGCCTCAAGCTCCTTCGTCAGCGCGACGATCTCTGCGGCCTGACGCTCCCTGTTGGCGTTGCTGCCTTCCTGTGCCGATTCGCTCTTCCACCAGAGATGCGTTGAGAGCGAGATGAAGTGCGCCCCGGTCGCGTTATGCCTGAAATATCCCCAGGTGTAGCCCTTCGAGCTCGCGTCCGAGGCATAACCGAAGACGTGATGCCCGGATCTTTCAAGAGTCACCGTCTCCGGGTTGTAGATCAGTGCGGTGAAATCGGCGACCGGGTCGTTTATCGCAAGAGAGGAGTATTTCACGCCGAGCTTTTTCATGTTGTAAAGGATCGACGACAGCATCTTTGCCGTCATCTCCTGGGTGTTGATCACGTCTGGCATGTAGGCGGTGTAGACTCTGGCGAATCCGACCGATCTGACCTCTGCCGAGCAGTTCTCGCCGATGGCGATCCAGGCCTCTTTGTTATTGTCGCAGTTCCATACGTTGTTCGTCATGAGGCGCAGGTTAGAGCCCGGCGTCCTTTCGCTGATCTGAATTCCCATCGATTCTCCTTTCAGCGCCGTCCCCTCGGGGATGTCGGCGCCCCTGTCAAAATAGTCGCCAAGAAGCTTTACGCAGGCGGCCTTCACCGCCCAGGAATTGTTTCCGTTTATATAGATGTTTCCGCCTTCGACCCTCAGCGACCACTCGCTGCCGGTGAGTGCGGCGGCGAGCTCTTTACCTCTTTCGCTGACCGAGCCGACGTAGATCGCGCGGCCCGGGCCGTCGTCGGTCTTTACCACCTCCGGAATGCGTCCGGTGCTCTCGCCCGTCCCCGCCGCGAGCCAGGCGCCGGCGTCCGCCGCGCCCTCGTCCTGCTGCTTCGAGACGACAATCCTGTACCCGTCAAGCGGGTTTCCGGCGACCGTCGCGGACTGTCCGGGATAGACGTACCGTTTGACGATCGGCTCGTCAAGTCCGGCAAAGAGCACCCTGTCCGACTTTTTCATCTGCTTCACTATATCCGAAAATGCGCTCAGCGCCTCAAGCGTCGCCTGTTCGGTGTGCCCTGTCACCACGAGCTTTTTTCCCACGAAGCCCACGAACCAGTCCTTCGCGAGCAGATCCGCCAGGACCTCAGCCGTCTCGGGGCGGTTCGTCGGACCGATCAGGATCTCGGGCAGGTCGGGATCGGGCTGCGCGCCGTGGTAGAGATAATCGTCGGTATATGAGAGCTTGCCTTCGCCGAGATCTCTCACCGACTTGTAGACGGCAGAAATCCTGTCGACTGCCTCATCGGAGGCGTCGGACGTCCTGACGAAGGAAAAGAGAAACTCTCCGTTTTCATACAGGACGCGCTCTTCAGGTTCGTCCGGAACTTCTTCCGGAGCGGATGAGACTGCGGCATCCTGCGACGTCGACACCGCTGCTCCGCCGCCTCCGCAGCCCGAAAGCAGGGAGGAAAGCAAGAGAAGGAGCGCGAGTACCGCGGCCGGAAGTCTTTTTGACATTATGTTTTTCATTATTCGCGGCATAAGCGTGTTACATCGGGGCTGAAGCCGGTCGGCGCGGGCGTCATATGATCGGGACGGAGGGATCGTC
>CADCPG010000087.1 GCA_902803255.1 uncultured Ruminococcus sp.
AACCTCATCGTGAGCCGCAGGACCGCCGTAAGGAGGTACTGACGTCATGACCTCGGCATACTCTGAAAAAAACAGCGGAAAGAGCCGCGAGGCGCTCGAAAAGCGAACGAGGACCTTCGCCGTGATCAGAAAGGCATTCGTCTACCTGATGCTCACGGTGTGGGCCGCCGCCGTCCTCTTCCCCTTCTACTGGATGATCCTGACTTCGGTCAAGAGCTACGGCGAATACGCCGCCGAGTTCATCCCGAGGTTCTTCACCCCCTCGCCGACGTTCGAGAACTACCGCAGCGCCTTCACCGCGGTGCCTCTCGCACGGTATTTCGTCAACACGCTGGTCTTCACTCTGGTGACGACCGCCCTCATGCTCGCCGTGTCGCTGCTGGCGGCCTTCGCCTTCGCCAGGCTCGACTTCAGGGGCAAGGACATCGTGTTCCCGCTTTTCCTGTCGCTCATGATGATACCGTCGGAGCTCATGATCATAACGAACTTCCAGACGATCACGAACCTCGAGCTGCGGAACACGTTCACGGGACTCATACTCCCGTCGGTCACTTCGGTATTCTACATATACCTGCTGAAAGAGAACTTCGAGCAGGTCCCCGACGACCTTTACCGCGCCGCCAGGATCGACGGATCCTCCGACTTCGGCTACCTTGTCCGCGTGCTCATCCCGATCTGCCGCCCGACGGTCGTCACTGTGACGATCCTCAAGATCATCGAATGCTGGAACTCGTACGTCTGGCCGAGGCTCATCACCGACGACCAGAACTACTTCCTCGTATCCAACGGCATACAGGAGATCCGCGAGAACGGATTCGGCAGAGAGAACATCCCGGCGATGATGGCGGCCGTGGTCGTCATCTCGGTGCCGCTCATCCTGCTCTTCCTGATCTTCAGACGAAAGATCATGGAGGGCGTCTCGAGAGGAGGCTCAAAGGGATGAGAAGACCGGCTTGCGGAAAAAGAAACAGCGCCGTCAGGGCGCTCGCGGCGGCCGTCGCGCTGCTGCTCCTCCTCCCGCTCGCCGCGGGCTGCCACGGCTCGAGAGAGCGCGCGGTCTTCGAGGTGCCGGAGTCCTTCGACACCGGAAAGAAGTACGAGATCACATTCTGGGCCAAGAACGACACCAACATCACCCAGAAACGCATCTACGAGAAGGCCGCCCTGGATTTCCACGCGATATACCCGAACATAAGCGTCGTGATACGCTCATTCACCGACTACGGAAACATCTACAACGACGTCATAACCAACATACCGACGAACACGACGCCCAACGTCTGCATCTCATACCCGGACCATATAGCGACCTACCTCACCGGCGAGAACGTGGTCGTCCCGCTCGACGCGCTCATCTCCGACCCCGTCTTCGGGTTCGGCGGCAGCGGCCTCGCCTTCGACGGCGCCGGCAGCGACGGAGTGATCGAAAAATTCCTCGACGAGGGAAAGATCGGCGGGGTACAGTACGCCCTGCCCTTCATGCGCTCGTCCGAGGCGCTCTACATCAACAGGACATACGTCGAACGTATGGGCTTCACGATCCCGGAGACAGTGACCTGGGACTGGGTGTGGGAGGTCGCGCTGGCGGCCACCCGCAGGGACGCCGACGGCAACTACGTCTGCAACGGTCAGAAGGCGATGATCCCCTTCATCTACAAGTCGACCGACAACATGATGATACAGATGACCGAACAGCGGGGAACGGGCTACACCACCGACTACGGAAAGGCGCTCCTCTTCAACGACCCGACGCGCGAGATACTCTATACCGTCGCGGAGCACATCGCCGACAAATCGTTCTCGACCTTCAAGATCTCGAGCTATCCCGGCAACCATTTCAACGCCGGACAGTGCATCCTGGCCGTCGATTCGACCGCCGGCGCCACCTGGATGGGCTGCGGAGCCCCGCTCTCCGACATCCACGAATCGATGAAGGTGAACGACTTCGAGACTGTCGTGACCGCCGTCCCGCAGTTCGACCCCGAACACCCGAAGATGATCTCGCAGGGGCCGTCGCTCTGCATCTTCAACAAGGACGACCCGGGCGAGGTCCTGGCGTCATGGCTCTTCGCCCAGTATCTGCTCTCCGACGGAGTACAGACGGCCTACAGCATGACCGAGGGCTACGTTCCGGTCACATACAGCGCGCAGAACTCGGCCGAATACCGCGAATACCTCGACGCCCCTCCCGACGGCGACCTCCACTACAAGGTCAAGACCGACGCCTCGAGGCTCATACTCGACAACATAGACAACACCTTCATCACCCCGGTATACAACGGCTCGGCGTCGCTCCGCGACGCCGCCGGCCAGCTGATCGAGGAGACAGCCCGGCAGATCAGGCGCGGATACGAAGTCGACGACGCCTTCATAGACAAGCTCTATACCGATGTCGCCGCCCTCTACCGCCTGAACGAACGGGGAGTCTCGGCCGAGGGCAGGGCCGACCTGGGACCGCTCCCGGCGACATCGGTCGCGCTCCTGTGCGGTCTTGCGTCCGTCTGGGCAGGCATCGGCGCGTACTTCGGAATATCCTTCCTTTCGGCAAGGCGCAGGAGGCGCCTCTCCGGAGGGAGCACGCAGGACTGACGCCTCCCCGCCGCCGGTAAGGTATATAACAAAATAAGTATTGACATCCGGACAGATTTGCGGTATAATATCACCGTATTTTTGTTCGGATGCCTTTCGTTTCGCAAAGCCGCGGCCGACGCGTCGCGGAAGGCACAAAGAAGAAAGAAACTCGTTCAAAAGGAGACCTGAAAAAATGAAACTCAGCAAGATCATCGCTTCCCTTCTTGTCGTCGCGACAGTGCTCTTCGCCTTCGCGGCCTGCAAGGGCGGCGAAACCCCCGCCGACACCACCAAGGCTGCCGACGTCAAGACAGAAGCTCCCGCCGCCGACACCACCGCCGGACAGGCTGAAGTCGACACCAAGACCAAGTCCGAAGGCGTCCTCACCTACGAACAGTACATCGCCACCGAAAACGGCAAGGATGTCGTCATAGAGGGCTTCCTCCAGGCCAAGTACGAATATTCGGAAGCCTACAAGAACACGAGCCTCTACCTCGCTGACGGCGACGGCGCGTATTTCGTATACCGCTACGCCACCACCCCCGAGGATTACGCGAAGCTCGAGGTCGGCGCGAAGCTCCGGATCACCGGAACCAAGGACCAGTGGTCGGGCGAGACCGAGGTCAAGGACGTCACCAAGCTCGAGGTCGTCGGGACCGATAAGTGGATCGCCGATCCGGTCGACGTTACCGCCACCATCGGCAGCGACGCCGTCGCGGCCGACAACAACAAGGCCGTCGTAATCAAGGGCGCCGTCGTCGCGGCTTCCAAGATCAAGGACGACGCCAAGGAATACGCTTTCCTCTACAAGCACGACGGTTCGGGCGCGCAGGGCGATGACATCTACTTCAACGTCACCGTCGGCGGCAAGGACTACACGTTCGTCGTCGAATCCGACTTCTTCGGAAAAGACTCCGAGATCTACAAGGCCGTCGAAGCTCTCAAGATCGGCGATAAGATCGACATAGGCGGATTCCTTTACTGGTACAACGCTCCCCAGGTCCAGGTGACCTCCGTAGCCGCTTCCAAGTAAAAGGACAGCGCTGCCCCTTATCCAAAGGGCGGCCGGTACCGTATTACCGGTACCGGCCGCATTTTTTCTGTTTTTTTATCTGAAAGTAGGAAAAGAACATGAAGAAATTCATTGCCCTGTTTCTCGCCTTCACCGCGCTCGCGGCTCTTTTCGCCGCCTGCTCTGACAAACCCGAAGTTCCCGCGGATACCGGAACTTCGTCCGCGGCTCCCGGATCCTCGGAGGCTCCCGCCGATACAGAGACGGCTCTTCCCCCGCTTGACGTGAAAAAATACGGCGGCGAGGAATTCACCGTCCTCTGGCCGGAACCGCATCCTGACGGACACTTCATGCACAACGAGATCGCCGTCGCCGAGGAAAACGGCGACGTCATAGACAGCGCCGTATACAAACGCAACGTAGCCGTCGAGACCGCGTACGACATCAAGATCGTGCAGCAGCTCATGTGGTGCAGCAACATCTCTGGCAAAGTCGAGTCCGACATCAAGGCCGGCGACAACAACTACGACGCCTTCTGCGCTCCCATCGCCATGGTGGTAAACTACGGCGCCTCGGGAGTTTGCGCGGACTACAAAGGCATGCCGTACTATTCGGAGGACATGCCCTGGTGGAACCACGGCGTCATGGATGAATTCGCCCTGCGCGGACACCGGTTCTTCGGCTCCGGGGATATCATCTTCAGCGACAACTTCTATCCCATGACCGTCATGGTCAACAGCGACGTCTACACGACGCACAAGCTCCCCGATGACCTCTTCGGCACGGTAAAAGACCGCAAATGGACTTTTGAGAAGCTCATAGAGCTCTCGAAGGATCTTCCGAGCTCTTCCGACGACGTATGGGACGGCAACGACAACTACGGAGTCTTAGTGTACAATTCGGCCCTCAGGGCTCTCTTCTCCGGATTCGGAGGGCATTTCAGTTCGCTCAACGATGCCGGGGATCCCGAATGGGTGATGACGGCCGACAACTCCCAGGACAAGGTCGAAGCTATAATCAACTTCTTCAACAACGGACATATAGCCTACGATTCTTCGAACGACAACGCCGCCGACGACAACAAGAAGTTCATCGGCGGCCAGGTCCTCTTCTTCGTCGCCGAACTGATCACGGCGGAGCGGCTCGTCCCGCTCGGCATGGAGGACTACTGGCTGCTTCCCATGCCGCTCTACAACACCGACCAGCCCGACTACATCTGCGTGATGAACGACGCGGTCGTCGTGTCGGTCCCCGCGAACGCAGACCTTGAGAGATCTTCTCTGATACTCTCCGCCCTCGGGCGCGAATCGGTCGACACGCTGACGCCCGCCTTCTTCGATATCGTCCTGTCGAACAGATATATCAACGATTTCGGATCTCTCGAGATGCTGGGGATCATCCTCGACACCGTAAGCGCCCCCGACCTCGCCGTCGTATTCAACTGGGGCTCCTGCAAGAACCTCATCGGCGATATGGCGAGAAAGAACACGGTCGATCTCGAAGGAACGCTCAAACCGATAAAGAACACCGTGAACGCGCTGATCAAGAACTTCTCCAAATCCATGGACGGTCTTGACTGACTTCAGGTGACACAGATCTTTGCGCGGACCGCTCCGTAACGGATGCGGTCCGCGGCCTCGCTCATGAAGAAAAAAGCGCAGGAGGAAGGACAGAACGATGGATGAATTTGTAAAGAAAGTGATAGATATCGGCAGCACGTACGGCGGAAAGATACTGCTGGCGATAGCGGCGGTCGCGGTCGGCCTGATAGTGATAAAGCTCATCGGGAAGGCGATAGACAAGTCTCTCAAAAAATCGAAGCTGGCCGATACTGCCAAGGTCGTTATCCGCAAGGTGGTAAAGGGTCTGCTGTACCTGGTCCTCGCCGTCGGGGTCATCGAGATCCTCGGAGTACCCATGACCAGCGTGGCCGCGCTCATCGCCTCGGGCGGCCTGGCTGTCGGGCTTGCCCTTCAGGGCGCGCTCAGCAACTTCGCGGGAGGATTCATGATCCTGATATTCAAGCCTTTCAGGATCGGCGACTATATCGAATCCACCGGTGCCGAGGGGGTGGTCAGGGACATAAGCATCTTCTACACGAAGCTCGTGACGCTCGACAACAAGCTGATCCTTGTCCCTAACGGAGACCTCATGAACGCGAATGTGGTAAACTACACGGCCGAAGACAGGAGAAGGATCGACCAGAGCTTCAAGATCACGAACGACATCGAACAGGACAGAGTAAAAGAAGTCCTGCTTGAAGCCGCAAAGAACACCGCCGGAGTCCTGTCGGATCCTGAACCGTTCGCCAGGCTGACAGAAGTCGACGACGATACCTATATCTTCACCGTAAGGGCGTGGTGCGACACACCGAATTACTGGACGGTCTATTTCGACCTGATAGAAAACTGCAGCAGGGCGCTCGCCGACAACGGCATCGACGATCCCGAGGAGAGGATAGCGGTCCGCCTCGTCAAGTGAGCCGGCTCCCGCCGGCCGGCGGGGACAGGGCGCAGGGGATTCCCTCCCCGGAACGCCTCGCAGTTCCCCGCCGGCCGGAACTCTGCCGCGACGTCCGGACAGTTCCACTTTTTTTTCCCTGCCTCAATTTAGTACTTGACACGGCGTCCGGTAAGTGGTATAATATTTACTTGCGTGGAGAACGCATCTGGGTGTGGCGCAGTTGGTAGCGCGCTACCTTGGGGTGGTAGAGGCCGCTGGTTCAAGTCCAGTCACTCAGACCAGAAAATCAGGGGAGAGATCCCCTGATTTTTTGTTTGATCTAGCGTCGGCAGATCGTTTTTCGGGCTTTTTTCAGCAAACTTCCACAGGCCTTAGTAAATTTCAGGAGATGAAACGTCCGCTGCCATCCGGAGGTGCTAACTGATTTGCTGACTGAAATCTTTTTTGACAGTAATTACCCCCGTCTCGAGAATCCTCGGGCGGGGGATAATTACTTTTTTGTTTTACGGTTTTACCATCCTCGCTGCGTGCAGGCCCCACCAGTAGCCGGTGGAGAAGGTCGCGTAGGATGTTTCGGTCTTGAAATAGATCTTCAGCGCGTCGGGCGCGCCG
>CADCPG010000088.1 GCA_902803255.1 uncultured Ruminococcus sp.
ACCTTCGTGAGGATCTTTCCGTCGGGCCCGGTCACGTGCTCCACCTTGCGGTAGGGAGCCTCGATGAAACCGTAGTCGCTGATCCTCGCGTAGGTGGCGAGGTAGGAGATAAGACCGATGTTGGGACCTTCGGGGGTCTCGATGGGGCACATGCGGCCGTAGTGGGTGTAGTGGACGTCACGGACGTCGAACGACGCTCTGTCTCTCGAGAGGCCGCCGGGGCCGAGAGCCGACAGACGTCGCTTGTGCGTGAGTTCCGACAGCGGGTTCGCCTGGTCCATGAACTGGGAGAGCTGCGAGGAGCCGAAGAACTCCCTGACGACGGTGGTGACCGGCCTGATGTTGATCAGGAGCTGCGGCGTCATCTTCTCGCCGTCCTGGGTGTTCATGCGCTCGCGAATGACCTTCTCCATCCTCGTGAAACCGATCCGGATCTGGTTCTGCAGCTGCTCGCCGACCGACCTTATGCGGCGGTTGCCGAGGTGGTCGATGTCGTCGGTCCTGCCGATGTCGTGGGCAAGTCCGAGCATGTAGTTTATGGTAGCGTAGATGTCTTCCCGCGTGATGTGCTTCGGGCAGAGCTCGTTCAGGTGAGCGGCAACTTCGGTCTTGATGAGGTCGATGTCCCCGCCGCATCTCTCGACGATCTCTAGGAAGGGGGCGGTGCTGACCTTCTCCCTGACGCCGCAGTCGCGGAGGTCGGTGCCGATGATGGGCTCGGGCCAGCAGGTCTTGTTGGAGATGACCCTGAACGTACGGCCGCCTTCGACCGACAGAGTGACCTCGTTCACCGCTTTGTCCTCTACGTATTTTGCGTCGTCAGCCGAGAGCACGGTGCCCGCGGCAAAGAGGATCTCGCCGGTGCGGGGATCGACGACGTCTTCGGCAAGTGTGCCTCCGGCGATCCTCGCCGCGATGCCCATCTTCTTGTCGAACTTGTATCTTCCGACAGGGGCGATGTCGTATCTCTTGGGATCGAAGAAGTAGTTGTCTATGAGGTTGACGGCGGCGTCGACCTGGACCGGTTCGCCCGGGCGGAGGCGGTGGTAGATCTCGCGGAGAGATTCGATCGACGCTGTGGACCCGCGGTTCTTAGAGGCTTCGACGGCCTCGTCCTTCTCGACGGTCACGGCAAGTCTCGGGTCGTCGCCCACGACGGCGGCCATGTCTTCCTTGGAATCGAGCAGAGCGTTGTAGTCGCCCTGGACTCCGCTGCCGCTCTCGACGAGTCCGAGCACGCGGAGGAACATCGAGATCGGGACCTTCCTGGTCTTGTCTATCTTGACCCAGATTATGTCGCTGTTGTCTATCTCGTATTCGAGCCAGGCGCCGCGGTAGGGGATGATCTGGCCGGCGAAGATCTTTTTACCTGACTTGTCTATCTCGGATGAGAAGTACATGCCGGGCGAACGGATTATCTGGGAGACGATGACGCGCTCGGCGCCGTTGATGACGAAAGTTCCGTGTTCGGTCATGAGCGGGAAATCGCCCATGAAGATATCCGTCTCCTTGACCTCGCCGTTTTCGTTGTTGCGCAGTCTGACCTTGACCTTCAGAGGCGCGGCATAGTTGACGTCTCTCTCCTTGCACTCCTCCACCGGGTACTTGATCATCGACCTGTCGATGGTATGCGAAAGGAACTCGATCTCAAGTTTGCCCGAGTGATCCTTTATCGGAGAAATGTCCTTTAAGACTTCGTTGAGCCCTTCCTTGAGGAACCAGTCGAAAGACTTGGTCTGGACCTCGACGAGGTTGGGTATCTCGAGAGTCGTACGCGTCTTTGAGAAGCTCTTTCTCGTGTTCTGCCCGAGAAGCTGGTCCGGCACACTGAACATGTACTTTATCACTCCATTCGATGAATTCTGAACACTCTGCGGCCGCGGGAGCCGGCCCGGAACCGGGTCGCGGCGCCTACTCCTCCGGCTCATGACTGTGTCCGGCCGGATTTTGACGGCAAAGTATTCGATTGTAATACATTTTATTATTATACTGCTAAAATGCAGCCGTGTCAAGTGGTTTTTGCTGTATACGGTAAAAAAATATCATACTATTTCTATAAATACCTATTTTAGTTGACAAAAGAAAAAGCAGATGTTATAATTAGACAAAACCCGCAGGTGCCGGAAAACGCTCCGGGGGCCTCACGCGCCTCCGCCCGTCGGTCCTGCGACAATGAAAAAGGGGAAAACCTATGACACTTAAGAAAATGCTGTCTCCCTCGATGATGTGCGCCGACTTTCTGCGGCTCGGGGACGAGCTGCGCACGCTCGCGGAGACCGGCTGCGAATATCTGCACATCGACATCATGGACGGCGTGTTCGTACAGAACTACACGCTCGGCACCGACTATATAAGAAAGCTCCACGAGGCGACAAGCCTCCCGCTCGACATCCATCTCATGATCTCCGAGCCGTCGCGCAAGATTGGCTGGTTCGACATAAGGCCGGGCGACTACGTCTCGGTGCACGTCGAGGCCGACGACCACCTCCAGCGCACGCTCGCGGCGATACGGGCGGCGGGCGGAAAGACGATGGCCGCGCTCAATCCGGCCACCCCGCTGTGCGCCGTCGAGGAGGTCCTGCCCGATCTCGACGGGATACTCGTCATGACGGTGAATCCCGGATTCGCCGGGCAGAAGCTCGTGCCCCAGACGCTTGACAAGATCCGCCGGCTTCGCGGCATGCTCGACGCCCGCGGATACACCGCCACAGACATCGAGGTCGACGGCAACGTCAGCTTTGAAAACGCGAAGCTCATGTCGGAGGCAGGCGCGAACATATTCGTAGCAGGGACGTCGAGCATATTCTCGAAGTCCGGCACGACGGCGGACAACGCCCGCCGCCTGCGCGAGGCCGTCGGGAACTGAAAAGCATGTATTGAAAGACCGGCAGACCGGTATCCGGAAATAAACGGGAAGGATCGAAAAAAGACAAATGGCAGTGCTTCAGGAATACAAATGCCCGTGCTGCGGAGGGGCGATAGCCTTCGACAGCACGCTGCAGAAGATGAAATGTCCCTACTGCGACACCGAGTTCGAGATGGAGGCTCTGGCCGGATACGACCAGATACTCCACTCCACCGAAGGCAGCGACAGCATCCAGTGGCATAACGACTCCTACGAATGGAAGGACGGAGAGACCGAGGGCATGCGCATCTACCTCTGCAAGTCGTGCGGAGGCGAGATCATCGGTGACGAGTCGATGGCGGCGACGTCCTGCCCCTTCTGCGGAAACCCCGTGATCATCATGGGGCAGTACGCCGGCGAGCTGAAGCCCGACTACGTAATACCGTTCAAGCTCGACAAAAAGGCGGCGAAGGCGGCGATGCTGAAGCATTTCAGCGGAAAGCGCCTGCTTCCCAAAGTCTTCAAGGACCAGAACCATCTCGACTCGATAGTCGGAATGTACGTCCCCTTCTGGCTCTTCGACACCGAGGCCTCGGCCAACATCAGCTACCGGGCGACTCGGATGCGGAGCTGGTCGGACTCCCGCTATGTCTACACCGAGACGAGTTATTATTCGGTATCGCGGCAGGGCACGCTCGACTTTGAGCGCGTTCCCGTCGACGGATCGAAAAAGATGGAAAACACCCTGATGGAGTCGCTCGAGCCCTACGACTACTCCCAGCTCACCGACTTCCAGACCGCCTACCTCGCGGGTTACGTCGCCGACAGATACGACGTCGATTCGACCCAATCTGTCGTCCGCGCGAACGAGCGGGTGAAAAGATCGACCGAACAGGCCTTCGCCTCGACGGTCGAGGGCTATTCGACCGTCACCCCCGAAAAGAGCGTCGTCAAAGCCTCGGAGGGCAAGGTCAAATACGCGCTGCTTCCCGTTTGGATCCTCAACACGACCTGGAACGGTCAGAACTACACGTTCGCGATGAACGGGCAGACGGGCAAGTTCGTCGGCGACCTGCCGGTCGACAAAAAGGCATACCGCCGCTGGCTGTTCGGACTGATGTTCGGAGTCGCGGCCGGCGTGTTCCTTCTCCTCTGGCTGTTCTTCAAGCTGACCCACTGAGAAAGAGGAGGCAGACAACGCTATGAAAAACAGACGCAGGACCGGCATCAAGCCGGCGCTGATCCTCACAGCGGCTCTGAGTGCCGCGCTGATCCTTCTCTTCTCTCTTTCTTCGTTCGCGGCGCTTCCGGCTTCGGCATCGGAAGACACCGGAGACGGCTCCGCGGCCGGCGGAAGAGCAAGATACTTCAACGACGGAGCCGGCCTGCTTTCCGATTCCGAAGCCGAGATCATCGAGACCGCGCTCGGCAACGCCTCGGCAAAGACCGGGCTCGACACCGTGATCGTCACCCGCCGCGGCTACGTCAGCGATTACGACAGCATGAACTACGCCGACGACTGGTTCGACTACAACGGATATTCGAAGAACGGCGTGCTGCTGCTCGTTGACATCGCACCCGACGGTTCCGACCGCTTCTGGTGGATAAGCACGGCGGGCGAGGGCATCTCCGTCTTCACAGACTACGGCATCGATCTGATATTCGACGGGATACAGGACTCGATGAGCGGCAGTGACGACTACATGTCCGCCTTCAGGTCGTTCGCGAAGCAGACCATCGAATACAAGAACTACTACGACGCGAACGGGGCCGCGATCGACATCCCCCCGGAGAAATTCAGCCCGGCTGGACCCGGGATCATCGCGGCGCTCTCGGGCCTGTTCGTCTCGCTGATATCCACCTCGAAGATGAAGAACGAGCTCCGGACGGTGAGTCCGAAGAGCGGAGCGTCCGACTACGTAAAGCCGGGCAGCCTCGCGATCACGGGAGCTAACGAAGTATACCTTTACAGCAGCGTAGCGAGGTCAAGGATCGAGTCCGATTCGTCCTCGAGAGGCGGCGGAGGCGGATCCTCCACCCACACTTCGTCCTCGGGAACGTCGCACGGCGGCGGCGGACGCCACTTCTGATCCGTCATCCATCAAGGCCATGAAGCTTTGTTTCTCGACACTGGGCTGCACCGAACTCGGGCTTCCCGGGATACTCTCGCTTGCCGGCCGCTTCGGCATCCCCGCGATAGAGCTGCGTGGCATCGGCGGGATCACCGAGAACCGGCTGATCCCCGAATACGCCCCGTCCCGCATCCGCGGGACCGCGGAGCTCGTCGCCGCATCGGGAAAGGAGATCGCCGTCATCGGGACTTCATGCTCGTTCGACGACCCGTCGAAGCTCGAGACGGCGCTCGAGGAGGGCGTATTTTCCGCGGCCGCCGCCGAACGGCTCGGCTGCCGTTACATCAGGGTGTTCGGCAACAGGATAAGGAGCGCGGCCTCAGCCGTCCACGCGGCGTCGGGGATATCGAGGCTCTGCCGGCTCACAGCCCCCTACGGCGTCTCGGTGCTCCTCGAGGTTCACGGAGATTTCAACACCGAGGCCGCGCTGGCTCCCGTCATCGCGGCGCAGGAGGAAAAAGGTCTCGCGAACTTCGGGCTCATCTGGGACATCGCCCACACCGACGGGACCTTCGGCGACGGCTGGCCTGTATTCTACGAGAGATTCAGGCCGTACATCAAACACGTCCACATCAAGGACAGACACCGCGGCAGCGGCCTTCTCTGCCTCCCCGGCGAGGGGGATCTGCCGGCTGCGCAGATCGCGCGGCGGCTCGCGTCCGACGGCTTTTCCGGCTGCGTCTCTCTCGAATGGGAGAGAAGGTGGCACCCCGAGCTCCCGCCGCTGGAGGAGGCGCTTCCCCTCTTCACCGCCCTCTGCGGCTGACGGACCGCCTGCCCACCACAGATCGCAATCAATCTGAATATTATTTTATCGAAAGGAAACAACTGATGAAACTCGCAAAGATCACGGCCTTGTTTCTGGCTGCTCTCATGTGCGCGGCGATGATCGCGGCGTGCGCGGACGGCGCAGGGACCGACGGGACCACGGCTTCGTCGGTGGCCCCCTCTCCAGACGCGTCCAATTCGATCACGGACCGTCCCGCAAACGTAGATGAAGAAGGTTACCTGCTCGATTCCCTTCCGGAACTTGACTTCGGCGATACCGATGTCTGGATGCTCTACGACACCAAATTCAGCATGCCCGAGTATTTCGTGGACTCCGAGAGCGGCGAGACCGTCAACGACGCGATCTACCAGAGGAACATGAAGGTCGAGGAACGCCTGAAGGTCAAACTCAAGTTCAAAGGCGAGCTCGGAAACGACAAGAACCAGGAAGTGTTCGTCGGGACCGCCATGAACGACGTCAAATCGGGCGACAACCTTTACTCGCTCTACGGCGCGTACAGCCGCACCATTCCCCTGCTGTCGATGCAGGGCGGACTCCAAAACCTGCTTGAGACGGAGTATTTCGACGTCGAAAAGCCCTGGTGGCCCGACGCCCTCACGAACGAGTGCACCATCAACGGAAAGCTCTTCTTCGCGACCGGCGACATCTCGACCAACACCCTGTGGATGATGTGCGCAATCTTCTACAACAAAGGCATGTGGGAATCCCACTCCTTCGGGTACACTCTCGAGGAACAGGTGGCAAACAACACCTGGACCCTCGACAAGTTCATCGAGATAGTTCAGGACTTCTACGCCGACGACGGCAACGGCATCGTCGACATGTCCGACACCTTCGGCATCTCAGGATATGACGCCTGCTACGACGCGTTCCTGAATTACAGCGGGGTGATCTCGATCGTCAAGGACGGGAACGGACGTCTGGCCCTCGCTGATGACTTCCTCGGCGAGAAGACGGAGACACTTGTCAGCAAGCTCGGCGACCTCTGCAAGCACAGCTCGGTGCACCACTCCACCACATCGAAGGACGAACGCGACCTCTTTCTCAGCGGTCACTCGCTCTTCATCATCGACGGCACATACATCATCAGCGACAAGACCTCCGGCGGTTCCGCCATCGATTTCGAGTACGGACTCATCCCCGGCCCCAAGTTCGACTCCGATCAGGAGAAGTTCGTCACCAACATGAGATATCCCTTCAACATGTACGCCGTCAACTCGGGCTGCGATAACACCGATCTCGCCTCGGCCATCCTTGAAGCCCAGGCGTCCGCCGCCTACCGCGGAGTGACTCCCGCGATCTTCGAGGTCACGATGAAGTCGAGATACGCCGCCGACAACGAGGTCTCCAAGATGTACGACATCCTCCGCGACGGCATCTGCTTCGACGTCGGAAGGATCTACAACTACTCGATCAGCAACTTCTATCCCAACTTCAGAAAGACCGTTTTCGCCGGAGGAGTCGGATGGGCGTCCCAGGCCAAGGCCATGACCAAAAACATCCCCCCGAAGCTCGACGACGTCATGACCATATACGAATGACAAGACATCACAAGGCACCTGCCGGGTACGCCTGAGCGCGGACCGCTCACGGACCTGCCGATGACATCAAGGCAGCCTTTCGGGCTGCCTTGATGTCATATCCGACACGAATGAATCATAATAACTAAGGAAGACTGCTGAAAAATGAAAGCTGCAAGGATCACTGCTCTGTTAATGGCAATCCTCATCTGCGCCGCGATGGCCGCCGCCTGCGCCGGCGGGCCACCGGCGGAATTGACCTCGGCTGAGATCACGACATCCGGACCTGACTCCGGGGACCTCACGACAGGCAAAGAATCAGACTGCGACAGCAACGGATATCTTCTCGATGCTCTCCCCGAACTCGATTTCGGAGGGAACGAGGTCAGGGTGCTCTACGACAACAAGTTCATCATGCCCGACTTCTTCGTCGAATCTGAAAACGGCGAGGCCGTCAACGACGCGATATACAACCGCAATCTCAGTGTCGAGGAGCGCCTGAAGATCAAGCTGGCGTTTACCGGAGAGGCCGGCAGCGACGGCAACCAGCAGAAATATGTGGCAGCCGCGATGAACGACGTCAAATCGGGTGACAACAGCTTCTCGGTCTACGGAGCATACAGCCGCACGATCCCCCTGCTGTCAATGCAGGGCGGCCTCATGAATCTGCTTGATACGAAATATTTCGACGTTGACAAGCCCTGGTGGCCGGATGCCCTGACCGACGAGTGCACGATCAACGGAAAGCTCTTCTTCGCAACGGGAGACATCTCGACCAACGCTCTATGGAACATGTGCGCGATCTACTACAACAAAAAGATCTGGGATGACAGCACCTTCGGATTCACTCCGGAGGAACTCGTAAACGGCAACACCTGGACTCTCGACAAATTCATAGAGATCACGCAGGACTTCTACTCCGACGACGGCAACGGCACGAGGGATTCCGCCGATATTTACGGTGTCTGCGCGTACGACGTCATGTTCGACGCCTTCCTCAACTACAGCGGAGTCATTTCCGTCATGAAGGATGAGAGCGGGAGGCTGGCGCTCTCGGAAGACTACCTCGGCGAGAAGACGGTGACGCTCGCGGCGAAGCTCGGCGACCTCTGCAAACACCAGGGCGCACATCATTCGTCTACGATGGCAAACGAGCACAACCTCTTCTTCAGCGGCCATTCGCTGTTTATCATAGACGGCACCTACATAATCATCGACACCGCCAAAGGCGGCTCGAGGATAGAATTCGGCTACGGGCTCATCCCCGGCCCCAAGTTCGACGCAAATCAGGAAAAATACATGACGAACATGCGGTATCCCTACCAGATGTTCGCGATCAACTCGGGCTGTTCCGATACCGACCGGGCGTCCGCCGTGCTCGAGGCGCAGGGCTCGAAGGGCTACAGATCGGTCACTCCCGCCATCTTCGAGGTCACGATGAAGTCGAGATACGCGGCCGACAACGAAGTAGCGAAGATGTACGACATCCTCCGCGCCGGTATCTGCTTCGACTGCGGAAGGATCTACAACTACTCTGTCAGCAACTTCTATCCCAACTTCAGGAACGCCGTTTTCGCCGGAGGAGCCGGCTGGGCGGTACAGGCGAAATCGATATCGAAATCGACTCCTGCAAAGCTCGAAGAAGTAATGGCGATCTACGACTGACCATAACGCCGCAACACAGGAACAGGCCAGGCCCGCGGGCAAATGCCCGCGGGCCTGGCCTGTTCCTGTGTCTTTCCACGCTCAGCAGAAGGTGTCGCTCCCCGCTCCGCCGTCGAAGACGTGATCCGGAGCGGCCTTTCCGGCGGCTTCGGCAAGCGCCTTACCGATCTTCTCCGACGCCTCGAGCGCAAGGCCGAGGGCCTGAGTCGACGCGCTGTTTCTGATATGCTCCCTCGAACGCAGCGGAGACATGGTCAGTCTCTTCACCTTCACTGTCTCCTCCCCGCCGCATTCGTATGCGACAGCCACGTATACCGTGCCCACGGGGTCCTTTTCGGTCCCTCCGCCGGGTCCGGCAAATCCGGTCGACGAGATGCCCGCAGAGGCTCCCAGGGCTCTCCGTATGCCCTTTGCCATCGCGGCGGCCGTCTGTTCACTGACCGCGCCGTACTCGTCGATTACGGCCCCGGGAACGCCCGCCAGGACCTCCTTGGCGCTGTTCGCGTAGCTCACACACCCTCCGAGGTAGACGTCGGAGCACCCCGGCACCGACGTTATCCGCTGCCCGATGAGTCCGCCGGTACACGATTCGGCGGTAGCAAGAGTCAGTCCCGATTTCCGCATCGAGATCAGAAGGGCGTTCTCGACGCTCCCGACGTCGATCCCGTATATGAATTTTCCGACTTCGCTCTCCTTAATGATACCGACGGTCCTGTCGGCCGCCGCGGCAGCCTCCTCTTCTGTCGGTGCCGACGCCGTCACGCGCAGGCGCACCTCGCCCTCCTTGCAATACGGCGCGACGGTCGGGTTGCTCCCGTCGAGCAGATCGCCGAGGATCGAGGCGGCGGTCGATTCCCCTATATTGATCAGATGTACGTTCCTCGACACGAACGCGCCCGCCGAGCGCGGGACAAGATAAGGCACGACGCCGGAGTACCACAGCGGCACGAGCTCGACCGGGGGCCCCGGCAGCAGCACCGCGCGCACTGTCTTCCCGCTTCCCGGCAGTTTCGCCTCGACGGCGAGGCCGGGCGCCGTTCCGTTGGCGTTCTCAAATATGACTGCGCCTTCGGGGACCATCGCCTGCTTTATGTTGTTCTCGGTCATTTTGCGGCAGACGTCTCTGAAATAATTCCTGATCCGCTCCAGCGTGTCCTCGTCGAGGCGCATCGGCAGGCCGAAGAGATCCGCCACCGTCTCCTTGGTCAGATCGTCCTTCGTGGGGCCCAGTCCTCCCGACAGGAATACGGTATCTGAGCGCGAGTAAGCGTCGGTCAGGGCCTCCTTCAGGCGTTCGGGATTGTCCCCGACGACAGTCTGCCGGTAAAGCGGGATGCCCAGTTCGGCCAGCCGTTCGGCCATGAACGACGCGTTCGTATTGATGATGTCGCCGAGCAGAAGCTCGGTCCCGGTGCAGATGATCTCGGCTGATCTGATCTTTTCCATATGTCTGTTACGTTCTCCCGTAAAAAAGCGGCACGCATTCCCCCGGCTGCCGGAGCCCGGCACAGCCGGAGGAGCGCATCCCGCGCATTGATTTTTTCAGTGTTTACCTGCCGCGCGAAGCGATCTGTCCGACCGCGAGAGGATCGGCCAGAGTCGCGGCCATGACGGCCTTGATCGTGTGGAGCCTGTTTTCGGCCTCGTCGAAGACCGCCGAGCGAGCATGCTCGAAGACCGCGTCCTCGACCTCCATGCAGTCTATGCCGAACTTTTCGAATATCTTCTTTCCGGTGTCGGTACCGAGGTCGTGGAACGACGGCAGGCAGTGCATGAACATGCAGCTGTCCTTTGCCCTGCCGAAGAGCGAAGCCGTCACGCGGTAGGGCATGAGATCGGCGATGCGCTCCGCCCAGACCTCCTCCGGCTCGCCCATCGAGACCCAGACGTCGGTGTAGATGACGTCGGCGCCCGATACCGCGGCGACGGGGTCGGTCTCGAGCTTCAGTTCGGCGCCGGTCTCCGAGGCGATGTCGAGGCATCTGCCGAAAAGCCCCCGCTCGGGGAAATACTTCTCAGGGGCGCACGCGGTGAATTCGAACCCCGCCTTCGCGGCGCCTATCATCAGCGAGTTGCCCATATTATACCGCGCATCGCCCATATATACAAGCTTTATTCGCCTGCGGCTCCCGAATCTTTCGCGAATCGTGAGAAGATCGGCCAGGATCTGCGTCGGATGGAATTCGTTCGTCAGTCCGTTCCACACCGGAACTCCGGAGT
>CADCPG010000089.1 GCA_902803255.1 uncultured Ruminococcus sp.
GGCATGATCGGCCTCAATCTCTGCCCCGCTTTCATCCACGAGGACAAGGACAAGCAGAACATCGCCATGCTGCTTCGCCACATCGATCACTGCATAGAGATCACGGACGAGGACCACATCGGCTTCGGCGGCGACGTCGACGGCATCGGCCACTACCCCGAACCGCTCACGAAGGAAGACTCGGTGCACGATCAGATCATCGACATCATGGTCCGGCACGGCTATTCCGACAGCCTCATACGCAAAGTCGCATACGAAAACTATATGAACTTCCTTCGCAAGTACCTTTAAGGAAGATCAAAATATGCCGGAGGCCCTCCGAGGGCTTCCGGCATATTTTTTTATGAACGGGAAGTCCGTCCTTCGGGCCGCGCGTTCCGCGCCCGCACGCTCCCCGCCCGGTCAGCCTTCCCCGCCGCCCGGTCTTTTCCGGCTGTCCCAGTATATCTCCTGGATAGCCCTCATGACCCCGTCCTTGTACTCCTCGGAGTACTGTCCGCAGGTAAACAGGGCGTTCGCCATATCCAGCAGTTCCCCGGCCTCGACCGGAGCCCGTCCGTCTCCCGCGCCGTCTCCGCTCAGCCGCTCGTCGACAGACAGCAGCCAGTTGACGCGGACGCCGAGCACGCCGGCGAGCTTTTCGAAGCCCTGAAGGCTCTTCGGCCTCGTGCGGCCGTTTTCATACGAGTTGACCGTCCTTCTGGTAGTCCCCACCAGTTCAGCCAGTTCGCTTTGATTGAGACCCAGCTTCTTCCTTGCGTCTCTGACTTTTTGTCCGAAATTCATTTCCGGATCCTCCTTTAGGTTGAGTTCGGTCTGTCGCAATAATCGGAAACAGTTTTTTTACAAACCCGTCGTTATTTCGGGGAAAAACCGTAATACAAATAAGCTATAATCTTTTCCCGGAGAGGCCTCCGCGGGCCTCCCCGTTCATTTGACAAATGAATATGGAAAGGAAGACCAGACGAAAAAATGGAAAACGCGTCAAGACACGGCCGCGCGGTCAGAATGCGCGGCGACACGCACCTTCATCCCGCGGCGATCGCGCTGTTCGGGGACCGGGTGATCGACCGCTTCGCCGCCGAGCTCGTCAACAGCGAGAAAGCGCCTTCGACGGTCGCCAGCTACCGTCGGAACCTGAAGAAACTGATGCTGTACATTGCGTCGGAAGATACATCCGGCACCGACGGGAAACACCGCCGGCAGTCGGTGCCGGTACTGACGAAAGAGGTGCTGACGGGCTTCAAGCTGTTCCTGATAAACTCCGGGGCGAAAGAATCGACGGTAAACGCGGTCATAACGTCGGTAAACAGACTGACGGCGTTCATCGGCAGGCCCGACCTGAAGCTTCATCCGCTGAAGGTGCAGAAGAAGACATATACCGAGAACGCGATCAAGGCGGAAGAATTCAAGCGGCTCGTCGACACCGCGGCGGCTTCGGGAAACATGCGGCTGTACGCCGTCCTCTTCACGCTGGCATGCACCGGGATAAGGGTGTCTGAGCTGCGCTGCGTGACCGTAGGGGCCGTCGCGGCCGGTGAGCTCAGGATATTCAACAAAGGGAAACAGCGGACGGTGCTGATCCCGCCGGGGCTGCGGGATATGCTCGTCCGGTATATCGCTACCGCGAAGATCCGCCAGGGCGCGCTCTTTCTGACGAGGAACGGTAAGGAGATCGACCGCTCGAACCTGTTCAGGGAGCTGAAGAAGCTGGCCGTCGCGGCGGGAGTGCCGAAGGAGAAGGTATATCCGCACAATTTCAGACACTTCTTCGCTACGAATTACTACCGGCAGAACCGCGGCGACATCGCCGGTCTCGCCGGAGTGCTCGGCCACAGCAGCGTCAACACGACGAGGATATACGTCAACGAGACCCGTGATGAAGCCGTCACCAAGATCATCAGAGCCTGCGCCGAAACTCTCGGCGCGACCCGCAAATCTCCCCCGCCGGAAACTCCCCTCGAACTTCGCGAAACTCCCCCTATGCAGATCTACAAAGCGACAAAACCGCCCAGAATCCACGCTTACATACAACATAATTGACATTATGTTGTAA
>CADCPG010000090.1 GCA_902803255.1 uncultured Ruminococcus sp.
CTCGCGTTTTCTCGTTTTTTCTCCGTTTTTCGCCGTTTTTCTCGCTTTTTCAAAGCGCACCCCCGGAGAAGGTGCGATGCTCCCAAACCACGCACTCTACCAACTGAGTTACACCCCGGATAGATAGTATGTGATTTATCCTCTCGCTGTCCTTCTCTGCCCTGAGGCGGGTGAAGAAGGACAGCGATTTTTCATGCTTTACTCCAGCACCAGACAGTCGCTGTCGGCGAAGTCCTGAGCAGCAGAGTGCGACAGCGCTGGAATGATCTTCGAAGCGCCGCATTCGCGGCAGAATACGCGCATGTAGCGCGGTCCGGCCTCGATGCCTATCCGACGCTCTGCGTCATCTCCGGCGGTGTCACCGCCGCCGTCCGCGGAAGCCTGAGCGGGCTCCCGGGCGTCCGACTGCCTCCGGCCGGGACATTTGCAGTATATCCTGCCCTCGTCCTCAAGGATTCGGACGGTCGCTGTGATGATCTCGCTGATCTCGGGTTCAGGCATCGCCCGGCTTCCGTCCCCGCCTCCGAGGATACCCAGGGAGTCGCCGTCGTCGCCCGTCATGTTGAGCAGCTCGAGCTCGGAAGAGGCCAGCGCGGCCTTGACGTGGTTCGTGTCACCGACGAAGCAGATGTCGATGCCCGAGGCGGGGCATGAGAACACCATGCTGTCGCGCGATCCGATCATGTCAGACGCGACTGTATAGCTGTGCGTGTGCCCGCAGAAGATGCAGGGCACCGTGAAACGCAGCCTGATCTCCTCCCCGCTGCCGGGCAGGCGCTCGATATCCATCGCAGGCACGTTCTCAAGCGTGCCCGACGGGCAGTCGGGATTGCTGCAGCGCAGACGGATGCGCGCCGCGGCCGGGGCCGACTTCGCAAATGACACGACGTCCACCGCCGTCATGACGCCCGCTCCGCAGGACGGACAGCGGTATGCCGCTGTCCGCGTCTGCTTGCCGCGGTGTATGTTCTCAGGCATTTATCGAATTCAGCACCTTGTCGTCGAAGGTGATGTGGTATTTCGTTTCAGCCTCGGTGTACCAGTCTGAGAGCTTTTCGTTGAGCACGCCGTCCTCGGCGTCGGCATGCCATTTTTCAGCGCCGTCGCCGATGAAATAGATGATGTGCCAGCCGTATTCGGTCTCGACGATCCCGACGTCACCGGCCTTTCTCGTCTCGTCGAACACCCAGTCGTTGAACGATGTCACCATCTGTCCCTCGTAGATGTTGTCGTACTCGACGCTGCCGTCCTCCGTCTTCTCCTCCGCTATCTTCTTGAAGGAGTCAAGAGTCTTTTCGCCGGCTTCGTAATCGGCGAGGATCTGCTCGGCCATGGTCTTTGCCTTCTGAGACGCCTTTTTCTCCTGCTTGGTGTCGTCGTCGTCAAAGCCGGCGGAAGTCGCGGAGATGAGGATGTGGGCGGCGTTCTTGGTGAGCGACGCGTCGCGGTGAGCGACAGCCGTCACGAAGACCACGTTGTAGGTGCTGGAGGTGTCGCCCTCGGTCGTAACGATCTCTATGTCGCCGTCTTTCCTCGTGCTGTCGAAGAGCCATTTGTCAAGGTCCGACGCACTGCTGGCCGAAGGATCTGAGTAGACCACACCGTCCTTTACGACGCCCTGGTATCCGCTCGTGTAGATGTTGCTGTATACGCTGCTTACGACGGTCGACAGGACATCGGCGTATTTCGCGTCGCCGAAGGTCGGACGCACAGCGTCTTCCTTGCCGTCGATGAGATCCTTCAGGTACTTGTATATATCGGCCTTGGCCTTCGCGATCACCTCATCGGAGGGTCTGTCGGCCTCGGCGAGTTCGGAAGACTCGGTGGAGTAGTTGGAATCGAAGACCTCGGAGACCTTCTCCTCGGTGCAGAGGTACCCGCCGATCCATTTCTTGTATTCGTCAGCCGACGTCGCGGCCTTCTTCAGTTCCTCGGCAAGGGCCTTCTTCTCGGCCTTCGCGGTCTCGTAGGCGGCCTTTTCCTCGTCGGTAGCCTCGGCTCCGGCGGGTTTGAGGTCGGCCTTGAAGCTGTACTGGAGCGTGTCGGCTTTAAGGAAGGAGGCGGGATTGTCCTTGTAGTACTTCTCGATATCCTCTTCAGTGACCTTGCCTCTCAGCTCTTCCTGAAGTACCGAAAGGTACTTGGAGGCGAGCTGCGTGAGTTCGAGCGACTTGCGGAGGTCGGAGCTGTTGACGCCGTCGCCGTACATCGCCTGGATGTATCCGTTCGCGGTGTAGCCGTAGTTCAGAGCGGCTTTCGAGATGGCGTCGAAGGCGTCGTCGATGTCCTTTTTCTCATCTTCGCCGAGTTCGATCCCGGCGGCTTTAGCGGCCTCGCAGAGCGCGACGACCTGCTTCAGCTGCGTCTTTGTGTTGTCCATGAAGTATGAATACCAGGTGCCGTCGCCGTAGGTCTGGTTCTTCAGCGACGAACCGGTATCAAGGCCGAGATACGAGGCATACGTCCCGTATACCGACATAAACTGCTGATACTGCGAATAGAAGAAATAGGAGAGCATCGTGCCCGACACCCTGTAGTTGTCCGACTTGACGGCAGTCTTCATTCTTTTCGAGAAGCCCGATGACACGGTGAACGTGGCGATGAGACAGACAGCGAGAAACGCCGCGACTATCGCCGTAACTATCCAAATCGTCCTTTTGGTCTTCTTTTCCGAGCTCGCCTTCGACGGCTTCGACGCCGCCGCGATGACTTCGTTGGCTCTGTTGGTTCTGGATCTGCTACCTTTTCCCATTAGTGTGTTAACCTTTCGAGATTGACCCCTTGGGGGAGTTGCTTTTTATCTTTATATTAGAGTTCGTTTATGAGCGGGACGACCATCGGGTTTCTGCCCGTGCGCCCCGAGAGGAACTTCAGCACCGCGCGCCTCACGCGCTCCTTCAGCGTCTCGGGATCGGTCTTCCCGCGCCTGCGGTCGAAAGCCGCCGTGATCTCGTCGGACGCCGCGAGCCCGGCCTCCCTCAGGAGGTCTTCCGAATCGGGGGCGTAAACAAAGCCTTTTGCTTCGATCACGGGCGGGATGACGACCGTCGCGAGGTCGTAGTCGACCGTCGCATAGACGATCACGATGCCGTCCTCGGAAAGATGCTTGCGGTCGCGGAGGACGTCCTTGCCGACGTCGCCGACGCCGAAGCCGTCGATGAGAGTGCGTCCCGACGGCACGCTTCCGGCCACCGACACATCCTTTTTGCCCAGCTCGATGACCTCTCCGATGTCGCTCATCACGATGCGGTCGGAGGGTATTCCGAGGAACGACGCGATGCCGCGGTTGGCCTCGAGGTGACGGTATTCACCGTGTACCGGTATGTATACCTGCGGGCGGCACAGCTGTATGAGCAGCTTGATCTCCTCGGCACAGGCGTGCCCGGAGGTGTGGACTCCGGTCAGGATGCTGCCGTTAATGACCTTTATGCCGTTGTGGGTCAGTTCGTTGATGATCCTGCCGATGAGCTTCTCGTTGCCGGGTATCGTGCTCGACGAGAGCACCACGACGTCGTCCCTGCCGAGCGTGACCGAAGTGCGCTCGGAAAACGCCATGCGGTAGAGCGCCGACATCGGCTCGCCCTGACTGCCCGTCGTTATGAGCGTGAGCTTCCCCGGCGAGTAGTATTTCATCTCCGAGACGTCGATGACGGTCTCGGGCGGGATTTTCATGTATCCGAGCTCGGTGGCGGCGTCGAGGACCGTCAGCATGCTGCGTCCGGTCACGGCGACCTTGCGCCCGAGCTTTACCGAGATGTCGATGACCTGTTTTACCCTGTGGACGTTCGACGAGAAGGTGGCGACTACGATCCGCTTGTCGGGATTCGACTCGAATATGCTTTCGAGCACGCCCCCGACGCTCTTTTCGGAGGGGGTGAATCCGCTTCTTTCGGCGTTCGTCGATTCGCAGAGCAGCGCGCGGACGCCGCGCCTTCCGATCTCTCCGAAGCGGGTAAGATCGATGACGTCCTCGTCGATCGGGGAAACGTCGAGCTTGAAGTCTCCCGAGTGCACCACGGTGCCGACGGGCGTCTGCAGCGCGATGGCGCAGGCGTCGGCGATCGAGTGGTTGACGTGTATGAATTCGGCCTCGAAGACGCCGAGCTTCACCTTGTCGCCGGCGTTCACGGTGACGAGGGAGGGCGTGTATGCC
>CADCPG010000091.1 GCA_902803255.1 uncultured Ruminococcus sp.
CAACGACATAAGATCAGGGCTCGAGTGGTTTGACACCTCATCCGCATCCTGGAAGAGCGCCGATGACTGCGAAAGCATCAGAAGAAGCGATGACGGCAGATACGCGATAACGACCTCCAGCGGAGGATCGATCCTTCTCAGAGTCGCGCAATGACGGCAACCGTCACAAAATCACATTTTACTTACAATTGCCGCCTCACCGAGCAAAAATGCGCTTTTGATGACCGCAGGTTGTCAAAAGCGCTTTTGCGTTGGTTTCGCGGAAAACGAAACGGATTGAATAAAAGTGAAAAAACTCGGGACGCCTGCTTTATCGCAGGCGTCCCGAGGGGCGGCCTTTATTTCTTCTCTTTCTTTTTGCCTTCCGCTTTTTCTTCCTTCTTCCCGTCGCCGGAAGCGAGGAACTTGTAGCACACGGCCGCAAGCGCGCCGCCGACCAGCGGAGCGACTATGAACACCCAGACGTTCTTCAGGGCGTCGCCTCCGACGAGGACCGCGGGACCGAAGCTGCGGGCGGGGTTCACCGATGTCCCGGTGAAGTGGATGCCGAGGATGTGTACGAGCGTCAGGCTGAGGCCGATGACAAGGCCGGCCACCGAGCCGTTCTCGACCTTTGACGTAACGCCGAGGATGGCGAAGACGAACACGAAGGTGAGGATGACTTCGATCAGCAGCGAGGCGACGATCTTGCCCTCGAAGAGGGCGTTGGTCCCGAGTCCCGATTCCTTGCCGACGAACGCCATGAGGACGGCGGCTCCGGCGGTGGCTCCGGCGAACTGGGCGATCACATATCCGCAGAAATCAGCCACGGAAATCTTTCCCGAGATGAGCATGGCCAGCGAGACTGCGGGGTTGATGTGGCAGCCCGAGACGTTGCCCACCGAGTAGGCCATGGCGACGATAACGAGTCCGAACGCCAGAGCGGTGAGCAGATAGCCGGGAAGCGTGTCGCATTTGACGACGGCCGCGGTGCCGCAGGCGAAGAGAACGAGCACGAAAGTGCCGATGAATTCGGCAAGGTACTTTTTGAATGCCTTCATAATTACTCTCCTCTGTTGTTTTGTTTGCCGGAGCGGCCGCATAGCCGCAGCCGTGCAGATTAATATTATTTTAGCACATATCCGGCAGGGTGTCAACTTTTTTCGTCGTCCCGCCGCGGGGGCGGCCGCGGGCCGGGCTTCCGTCTTTTTTTCTTGACAAAACCCGGCTATTCAGTATAATAGTGATTGATCATATCCTGTATTCGAAGCAACTGAAAGGAAAATACCCGAAAATGAAACTTGCAACAGCGCTCTCTCAGAGAGCGGCGCTCCAGACGAAACTGAGCGAGCTCTCGACGAGACTCAACAACAACGCGAAGACGCAGGAGGGCGAAAAGCCCGCCGAGGATCCCGAAGAACTGCTGCAGCAGACCGACCGGATACTCGTCCAGCTCGAGGACCTCATCGCCCGCATCAACCTTAGGAACAGCCGGACCGTCGACGGCGGAGTCACGCTCACCGAGCTGCTCGCAAAGCGCGACGTCCTCTCCAAAAGGCTGTCGGTCATGCGTTCCTTCCTCGACAGCTCGAGCGAGAAAGTCACGAGATACGCAAAGACCGAGATAAAGATCGTCAGCACGGTCGACGTCGCGAAGCTCCAGAAGCAGACCGACGCCCTGTCCGCCGATCTCCGCGCGCTCGACGAGCGCATCCAGACCCTCAACTGGACCGTCGACCTCTGAGCGTCCGGCCGCAGAACGAAAGATAAAACAGCGAAGCAGGTAGCCTGCCGGAGCGGATGTGATCTCCTGAGCTGAGAATGAGCTCATGGTACGGTCGCGGGCGGACCGGGTGATTCGATTTCACATTCACAATGCATCGCCCAGCACATTCACATGCGCACAGTAACGATTTACGTCTCACTACCTTAACATCGGCCGGCCGGCGAGGGAGGGACAGGGGACTTTGGCTCCGCTGAGCGCCGGGACGCTCAACATCAAAGAAAACGGGAGGACAACATGGCAAAGAAGAAACTGACGCTTCTCCACTCGAACGACATTCACGGGGATTTCCTGCCGAAGACCGCGGACGGGATCGAGACCGGCGGGCTCCCGAGACTCTCGGGATACGTGCGGAAGGTCCGCTCCGAGGAGAAAAACGTGATCTACGCGATGGCGGGCGACATGTTCCGCGGATCTATCATCGATTCGGAGTACATGGGCCTGTCCACGATAGATCTAATGAACACGCTCTCGCCCGATATAGCGACCGTCGGCAACCACGAGGTCGACTACGGCGTCGCGCACCTGCTGTTCCTCGAGAAATGCGCGCGCTTCCCGCTCATCAACGCGAACCTGATCATCACGCTGAGCAACACCCGCATGTTCGAGCCCTACCGCGTGCTGACCGTCGACGGCATGAACATCCTCTTCATCGGCATACTGACGGAGGAGGTCATAGCCTCGACGAGATCGGAGAAGGTCATCGGCACCTTCATCGACATCGACGAGGCAGCCCGCGAGATCGGCGTCATCTGCGACAACTACCGCACGAAGGCCACAGACATGGTCGTGCTGCTGACGCACATCGGGATCGAGGCCGACAGGCAGCTCGCGGCGAAACTCGACCCGGACTACGGCGTCGACCTCATCATCGGAGGCCATTCGCACACGCTGATGGAGGCGCCGGAGGTGGTGAACGGCATCCCGATCGTCCAGGCCGGCAGCGGCAGCGGACAGATCGGCAGATTCGACATCGTATACGACACCGAAGCCCACGGCATCGAGTCGTACACCTGGCAGTGCGTCCCGGTAAACGAAAAGACCGCCGGCAACGACGGCATCGTCGCCGAGATACTCGACAGCTACAAGAACGTGACCGACGCGAAATACAAGCGGATCGTCACGCATTTCGCGCGGAAGCTCACCCACCCGGCGAGGAACCGCGAGACCGAGCTCGGCAACCTCTACGCCGACCTCATGCAGTGGGAGAGCAGCTTCGACATCATGCTCTTCGGTTCGGGCTCGATCCGCAAGAAGGAATTCGGCCCGATCGTGACCTTCAGCGAGATGCTCGAGAACACGCCGTTCGACGACGCCCTCTGGATGCTGAAGGTGACCGGCGCCCAGTTCCGCCGCATGGTCGCCTTCCTCATGCGCGACGAGGCCTGGGAGGGCCACACCGAGTTCTACCAGTTCTCGAAGGGCGTGAGGATCGTCTGGCGCAAGAGCACGCATACGCTCGAGGAGCTCTCCTTCCGCGGAGAGCCGGTGACCGACGGCATGACTCTGCTCATCGCGCTGCAGAACTACCACTATACCAATTTCGACGAATTCTTCGGCGTGACGCTTGACGAGGTGTCGAAGAACATGAGGCCGAGGGTCGTCGCGACGTCGGTCAACAACATCATCGAGGAGTATTTCGCGACTCACCAGAACCTCGACTCGCAGGTCGAGGGGCGGATCGTCGTCCTGGACTGAAAAGGAGACAATATCGGAATGGCAAACGGAAAGATCACGGTGACCGGCCGCGGCAGGCTGTCGCTCCGGCCCGACCTGACCGTCGTTTCACTCTCGGTGAAGTCGCTGGACAGGGACTACGACAGATCGATGGCCTCCTCCGAGGAGAAGCTCGCGAGCCTGAAGTCAGGGCTCGCAGGGGCCGGCTTCGTTGAGCGGGACCTCAAAACGGAGGATTTCAGCGTAAATACCGAATACGAGGGCGTTCACGACCCGAAGACGGGCGGATACAGGCAGGAATTCCGCGGATACCGCTGCACCCACCGGCTGAAGCTCGAATTCGCCTTTGACACGCACCTCCTTTCGCGTGTGCTGACTGTCATCGCGCACTCGGTAGCCGAGCCCGAGCTCGACGTGAGATTCACCGTAAAGGACAAAGGGGCGGCGGCCGAAGAACTGCTGCGCGCCGCCGCCGCCGACGCGAAGGCGAAGGCGGAGATCCTGGCGGACGCGTCGGGCGCGGCCCTCGGCGCTCTTGTGTCGATCGACTACAGCCGCGGCGAGCTGCCGATGTATTCGCAGACCCGCTACGCCGTGGCGGACGCCGCGCTGATGAAGTCGACCGCCGCGCGCGGAGTCAGCATCGAGCCGACCGACATCGATCTCGAGGACAGCGCCGTCTTCGTTTACGAACTGATATAAAACCCGCGATATGGCACAGCGCCGCGGCGATGCCGCGGCGCTGTGCGTTTTTTATAGCGTTACCGGGTCAGCCGATGTCAACGGTGACCGTTTTCTCGAGCAGCGGGCCGTTCCACGACCCGGCCTCGGAGACCCTCAGCGTGAAGGTCATCTGCCCGGACGTCGTGATACCTGCGCTGTCGAGAGTCGATTTGTATACTGTCGACTGAGACAGCATCATGCAGCCGGCCGCGACGTTCCGGCTGAAATAGGGCTCGACGGGCTTGCCGTCGACCGTCACGCCGGCAAATCCGAAAGACAGCTCTTTTCCGCTGCCGTTCCGGATGAAGAACTCGAACCCGATGTCCCCCTCGTCAGAGCGGGCGATATCCCTGAGGATGAATGTGTACCCTTCTTCGTTCACGACGGTCACCTGTCCATCCCTGTCCGCAGGAGCGGCGGGTGAATAGGTGGCTTCGGTGTCTCCGAGCGGCCACAGGACCTTATGTTCTTCGTAAACCGGATCGGCAAAGTAATTCTCGGCGTCGGACACGCTGAATGTGAAGTCTATCCTGCGGACGGCGTCGATGCCGCACAGTTCAAAGGCGGATACCGAAAAGTCGGCGGTGTCCTCGAGCTTCCCGCCCGGCTCGACCGTCTTGTAGAGATACGGATCGATCATGAAGCCGTTGACGGCGGTGTCGGAGAAGGAGAACGTGAGCTTCTTCGTGCTCCTGTTTTCGACCTCGTATTCGACCGTGAAGCCCCAGATGTCGTCGTAATATACGCCGGTGACCCTGAAGCTGCCCTCGGGGGCGTCCCAGAGCGTCACGTCGAGGGAGGGATATTCGAGCGCCGGCCGCTCGCCGGTCCGGTATATCTTCCCGCACTTCTTGCATATGTATTCCGTGTATCCGCCGTGTCCGTATGACGGCTCAACGTTCTCGTCGAGGACGTAGTCGTGTTCGCAGTACGGCGCCGGCGGGTTCGAGGCGGCGTATTCGGCCCAGAAATCGGCGAATGTCAGAGTCAGGAGCTCTTTCGACGTCGGGCTGACGACCCTTGCGATCACGTCTATATCGGAGAACTTTCTCCCGAGGACCACCTGAATCCGGGCGAACGTCTGCACGAAAGCCCCGGCGACGAGACTGTCGGCGAACGACGCTTCCTCTGACGGTGAATAAATGTCTATGTAGGTGAATCCTTCGGTATCGTATTTCACCCCGGTGCAGGAGTAGAATCCTCCGGACGTCATTTCCGATATATCCTCTTCGACGGACCGCTTCAGTTCTCCGACCAGTTCTTCGTATTTCGGGCGCTCCATAATGAAGACGGCGTCGTGATCGGCATTGACGGTACCGGACAGGAAGCCCTGGTTCTTTGCCTCCTCGGCGGCCTCGAATGATGACATACCTTCCGCCATCTCCTTCGGGATGATCACGGTGACCACGTCGCCGGGCTGGGTGACTTCCGGGATGCCAGTCAGCTGCGGGACGACCGTCGCGCCGGGATCGGTCACGTCCGGTACCTCCGTACCTTCCCCTGTGGTCGCGGGAGACGACGTTTCGGCGGGCACCGGCGAAGAAGGATCTTCGGGCACGGCGGTCGTAACGTCTGCGGGGGCGGCGGTCGTTTCCGGATCCGCCTGCGTTTCGTCTTTTTTAGAGATCCTGAAGTCGCACGAAGCCAGAGCTGCGAGCATCAGCAGCGCCAGCGTCAGCGAGAGGATCTTTTTTAATGTCGGTTGCATCTTTTTTCCTCGCTTCAAGATACCGTCTGCACGGTATTGTTTCAAGAATGAACGGCAGGGCCCAGCAGCTCTTCGGCGTTTGAGCCGAGTATCCTGTCGATTTCGTCACGGCCAAGGCCCGAGGAGCGTATGAATTCCAGGTAGTCTGCGCCGTCGGCCCAGGGCGAATCGGTGGCGAAGAGCACCCTGTCTGTACCGTGTGCCCTCGCGAGTTCCGCGAATCCGCCGGGACTCAGATTGTATGCGAAGCCCGGCTTTTTCTTCGGCTCCCCTTCCCCTTCCGCGTACTCATCATCCGGGACGACGGGACCCAGGGAGTAGGCGGTGTCGAGCCAGACCGGCGCCCCCGCGAGCTTTTCCTTCACCTCGTCCCAGTGCTGCCACCCGCCCATATGAGCGAGCACCAGCTTCGGAGGGGCGACGTCGCGGATCACATCGAGCATCATGTCGACCGTGGCGTAGTTGTGCCCGGGAAAGCTCACGTCTTCACCGCAGTGATACAGAACGGTGAG
>CADCPG010000092.1 GCA_902803255.1 uncultured Ruminococcus sp.
GCTGTCGCCCGTGAAGTTGACGGTGTAGAGCAGGTCGCCGTCGGCGGCGGGGGTGTAGAGGTCGATCTCGGGGGAAGTCTCGGTCGCGGCGGCGGGAATGAGGAGTGCGGCGAGCATTATGACGGCCAGGATCGAAGAAAGTGCTTTTTTCATCAGAGCGTTCTCCTTTTAATCTGTTTATTTGTGATTTGGATGTCAGAGTTTTGACAGGGCGTCCAGTGACGCGGCGTATGTCTCTTTGAGCCTGAGAAGCTTGCCGCGTTCGTTCTCGACGACTTTTTCGGGGGCTTTCGATGTGAATCCGGGATTCGCGAGCTTTGCCTCGGCCCTCGCGATCTCTCCCTTCAGACGCTCGGTCTCGGCCGTGAGCCTTGCCTTTTCCTTTTCGGTGTCGACGAGCTCGTCGAGCGGCAGGAAAACGGTCGCCGAATCGGTGACGATCTGGACGAAGCCGTCCCCGCCGATCTCATCCGCGTTCCCGGCGTCCGCCGCCTCGGAGACCGAGGCCAGACGCTCGAAGAAGGGATACGAGCGGGGGCCGAAGCAGGGGAAGGTGCTCTTTATGAACATGCGCGTTTTCTTCGACGCCGGCACGTTCATCTCTTTTCTGCGGGCCCTGACTGCCTTGATGACGGCTATGATCCTCTCGATGTCGCCGGAGTCCTCAGGGAAGAGGAGCTTTTCGTCGAATTCGGGGAAAGAGGAGATCATGATGCTCTCGGGCTCGGAAGCCGGCCTCGGCAGCGACATGTAGATCTCTTCGGTGATGAAAGGCATGAACGGATGCAGCAGCTTGAGGATCCCGCGGAGCACGAAGAGCAGCACTCTCGCGGCTGCGTCCCTGTCGGCTTCGGTGCCGGTCCTGCCGGTGAGTCTTGATTTCGACAGCTCGATGTACCAGTCGCAGAAGACGTCCCAGGTGAAATCGTAGACCGACGACAGGGCAATGCCTATCTCGTATCTGTCGAGGTTCGACGTCACCGAAGCGGTCAGGCGTTCGAAGCGGTCGAGTATCCATCTGTCCTCGGCCGACATCGCGCCGGGGGAGGGAAGACCTTCCTCGTCACCCTTCAGGTTCATTCGAACGAATCTTGACGCGTTCCAGAGCTTGTTCGCGAAATTCCTCGCCGCTTCGATCTTCTCGTCGGAGAAGCGCATGTCGTTTCCGGGGCTGTTTCCGGTGGCAAGCGCGAAGCGCAGCGCGTCGGCGCCGTACTTGTCGATGATCTCGAGCGGGTCTATGCCGTTGCCGAGCGATTTTGACATTTTTCTGCCTTCGGCGTCGCGGACAAGACCGTGGATGAAGACGTGCGAGAACGGCTTCTCGCCCATGAACTTCAGTCCCATGAAGATCATCTTCGAGACCCAGAAGGTTATGATGTCGTATCCGGTGACGAGGACGGACGTGGGGTAGTACTTCTTCAGGTCGGCTTCGGAATCGGGCCATCCGAGCGTGGTGAAGGGCCACAGCGCGGAGGAGAACCAGGTGTCGAGCACGTCGTCGTCCTGTCTGATATGTCGTCCTCCGCACTTCGGGCAGACCGTGACGTCTTCTTCCGACACCGTTATCCCGCCGCAGTCGCCGCAGTAGTATGCGGGTATTCGGTGTCCCCACCAGAGCTGTCTCGAGATGCACCAGTCCTTGATGTTCTCCATCCAGTTGAAGTAGTTCTTCGAGAATCTCTCGGGGATGAAGGAGGTGTCGCCGCGGCGCACGCACTCGATAGCCGGCTCGGCGAGCGGCTTCATCTTCACGAACCACTGACGGGACGCGACGGGTTCGAGGACCGTGCCGCATCTGTAGCAGTGTCCTACGCTGTGCGTGCATTTCTCGACCTTGACGAGCAGTCCTTCCGCCTCGAGGTCGGCGACGATCTTCTTTCTCGCCTCAAATCTGTCGAGTCCCGCGTATTTCCCGCCGTTCCCGTTGATGTGCGCGGTGTTGTCTATGACGATGATGTTCTCGAGTCCGTGGCGAAGCCCGGTTTCGTAGTCGTTCGGGTCGTGGGCGGGCGTGATCTTGACGCAGCCGGTGCCGAATTCAGGATCGACGTTCTCGTCCTCGATCACTGGTATCTCGCGACCCACGAGCGGGAGTATGAGCGTCTTTCCGACGAGATCCGAGAAGCGGGCGTCCCCGGGCGCGACGGCCACGGCGGTGTCGCCGAGCATCGTCTCGGGCCTCGTCGTTGCGACGGTCACGTAATGTCCGGGCTCTCCCTTGACGGGATATCTGATATGCCAGAAGGCGCCTTCTATCTCGCGGTAGTCGACCTCGGCGTCCGAAATGACGGTGTTGCAGTGCGGGCAGAGATTGGTTATGCGGAGTCCTCTGTAGATAAGGCCGTCGTTATACAGCTTAACGAAAACCTTTTTTACGGCGGCGGAGAGCCTGTCGGACATCGTGAAGGCTTCGCGGGTGAAGTCGCACGACGAGCCGAGCTTCTGGAGCTGGCTTATGATCCTCGAGCCGTATTTCGCCTTCCAGTCCCAGACTCTGCGGAGGAATTCCTCGCGTCCCAGGTCGAAACGCGTGAGCCCCTCCTCGACTCTCAGGTGCTCCTCCACCTTGATCTGGGTGGCGATGCCGGCGTGGTCGGTCCCGGGAACCCAGAGGGTGTCGAAACCTTTCATTCTTTTGTATCTTACGAGTATGTCCTGAAGGGTCTCGTCGAGGGCGTGGCCCATGTGGAGCTGTCCCGTCACGTTGGGAGGCGGGATGACGACGCAGAAGGGAGGTCTCGTGTCGGCCGGATCGGGCGTGAAGTAGCCCTTTTCCATCCACATTGCGTAAATGCGGTCTTCGAATCCCGCGGGGTCGTAGGTCTTCGGCAGCTCGTGTGCTGAATCGTTCATACGGGTTCCTTTCGCCGCCGGGCGTCTTACGTGCCGGCCGCAGCGGATCCGCGTCGGCGGACCGCTAAGGCCTGTGCCGGAGAAGGGCAGTTTCAGAAATACAGACGGCGGCATTTGATAATATATTTTTTCGTATTATAGTATATACTTTTTCCGCTTGTTTGTCAACTGTTTTTGTTTTATTCTCTCAGAGAACCGGACCGGAGAAACTGAGCCGGGCGGTCGACAGGGATCGGGACGGGAAAAAGACCCGGAAGGGCGGCGGATTATCCGCCGGCGGGAGTGCAAAAGCGGGTATTTTCCCCATTTCAGGCGAAAAACTGGTCTCCGGGTGAATAATTTTAGTGCCGGAATTTCATTTTTCTCATTTTATTCTTGACAATCGGTTGCGTTTGAGGTATAATACTACGAAAAACCAATATTATTCTCAGGAGGAATAAACCTAATCATGAAGAAAATCATGAAACTGATCTCGGTCGCTCTCGTGCTTGTGATGCTTGCGGCGTCATTCGCGGCCTGCAGCGATCCCGAGAAGGCAGGCGGTATTGTTTCCGATCCTTACGCGGGAAAGACCCATGCTGAGATCTCCGACGAAATCTACGAGAAGGTTCTCGGCGAGTTCGATACCGCTTACAAGGCTGCAAAGGAAGCCAAGACCGTTGCCGAAAGATTTGCCCTCATGGCCATCGCCGAGGCAAAGCTTCTCGAATCCGGCGTTATGCTCCCGTCCACTTCCAAGGGCGGCAACTACGCCATCTCCAAAGTCGCTCCCTATACCGCGACGCCTGTTCTGTGGGGCAATGACTCCTACAGATACTACAGGCTCCTGATCGTTGCGGGCGACAAGCCGATTAAGGCTGCCGAGAGAAACGAACTCAAAGCTCTCTGGAACGCCAAGAAAGGCACCGGCACCTACTATGAGGAAGCCAAGAAGTACCTCACCGGAAAGGGCTACACCTTCCAGGATACCTACGAGTACGGCTACACCTCTGACCCTCAGACCTGGGACGCCTTCAACACCTACCGTTCGGCTGATTCCGAAGCCATCATCAACACCTATACCGGACTTCTCGAGTATGATGTTGAGAATGAGCTGAAGCCCGCTCTCGCCGCCGAGATGCCCACCGTTTCCGCCGACGGTCTCACCTACACCTTCAAGATCCGCCAGGGCGTCGACTGGGTCGACTCTCAGGGCAGAGTTCTTGAGCCCGTTACCGCCAAGTCCTTCGTGGCCGCCATGCACCACATGCTCGACGCCCAGGGCGGACTTGAGTACCTCGTCAGCGGCATCATCAAGAATGCCGACGCCTACATGAGCAAGGAGATCACCGACTTCTCGCAGGTCGGCGTAAAGGCTGTTGACGATTATACTCTTGAGTATACTCTCGAGGCCCCCTGCACCTACTTCCTCACCATGTTCGGCTACAACATCTTCGCTCCTCTGAGCGAGGTCCAGTTTGCTGCCAAGGGCGGTGTGTTCGGCGTTGACGAATTTGCCGAAAAGGCCAAGAGCGACGCTTACACCTACGGCAAGACCCCGAACGACATCGCTTACTGCGGCGCTTATCTCGTAACTTCCGCCACCGAGAAGAACAGCATCGTCTTCGAGCTCAATGACAAGTTCTACGCCAAGGACGCCGTCACGCTCAAGAAGATCACCTGGACATTCTCCGACGGTTCCAACCCGACATTCGGCTACGACAAGTTCAAGGAAGGCAAATTCGCCGGCGCCGGCCTCAACACCCAGGCTCTCGCGAAATGCAAGGCCGACGGACTCTTTGACGAGTACGCCTACGTCTCCGCCACCGATGCGACTTCCTACCCGATGTTCCTCAACCTCTACCGCGCTCAGTACGGCAACTACGACGATCCCACGATCGCTCCGACGACTCTCTCTGACAACCAGAAGAACCGTACCAACATCGCGATGGGCAACCAGAACTTCAGGCTTGCCGTCTGCACCGCTCTCGACCGCGGCGCCTACAACGCCACGACGACCGGCGACGAACTCAAGCTCACGTCGCTCGTTAACTCCTACACTCCCGGCAACTTCGTATCTCTTCCCGAGGCCGCGACCGTAAAGATCAACGGCACCGACAAGACCTACGCCGCCGGAACCTACTACGGACAGATCATGCAGGACCAGATCGATGCCGACGGCATCAAGATCAAGGTCTGGGATCCCACCAAGGAAGAGGGCGCAGGCTCCTCTGCCGGATTTGACGGATGGTACAATGCCGAGAACGCCAAGGCTTACATGGCCAAGGCTGTCGAAGAGCTTGCGGAGCAGGGCATCACCGTCACTGAGAAGACCCCGATAAAGCTTGAGATTCCGTACTATGACATCAACGAGATCTACACCGCCAGAGAAAACGCTCTCAAGCAGTCGATCGAGACCTCTCTCGGCAAACTCGTCGAGGTCGTTCTCGTAAAGACCGGCGGCTCGAACGCTCTCAACTGGTACAACGCCGGCTACTATCCGGAGACCGGTGACACCATGAACTACAACATCGTCGACGTCTGCGGCTGGGGCCCTGACTTCGGCGATCCCCAGACCTACCTCGACACCATGCTTCCGCAGGCCGGCGGCATGGCCAAGAACATCGGTCTGTATTGATCGGTGAGCTTATCTCCCGGTCCTGCCGGGAAATATCATACTGATTAAATAATGCAACACAGTAAGGGGATGAAGAGTGAGACCTGTAGTCTCCGCCGAGTCCTCTTACTGTGTGATTTTTCGGGAAGATTTTTATTATGACAAAGTATTTGCTAAGACGTCTGCTGCACGGCCTGATCTCGGTGATAATAGTCGTCGCCATCGTCATGCTGCTGATATATTCGCTGACAGACAGAGAAAAGATCTTCGGCAGCGACCCGCTTTTCAGCAAAAAATCCAGCAACGTCAGGACGACCTACAAATACGAACAGTGGGAAAAATACGGCTATCTCGATTACGTCACATACAACGATTTCCTGGTGTCGCTGACAAGATCGGGTGAGATCACCGAGGAGGAACGCGCTTCCGCCGTCGAGATCGCTCCGACAGCAAAGGTGACCGTTAAAGACGGGGAGAGAATTGTCGATATCTTCGCTCCCGACGACAGTCCGAAGGCTTCCGAATACATCCGTAAATTCGCTGACGCCTATCAGTCGAAGGGATATACGATCGTGCGCCTTAACGCCGACTACTACTCGGCAAAAACACAGCAGCTGGCAAACGGAGGCAAGCAGGTACTGTTTGCCTATAAAGACGTGCCTCTGATCAGCCGCATGTTCAAATATTTCACGCGCATCTTCTGGGTGGACAACATCCACTATGTAAACTCCGAAATTGATATCGGGGAGAGGAAGCTTTCGTTTACTCTTCACGATCCTGCATATACCGGTCCCGACGGGAATGTGAAATTCTCTCCCGCCATCACCGGAAACGGAACTCTTCACAAGTATCTGTTCTATTGCGACAACAGATTCCCGTTCATCCATCAGAATCTCCTGAACATCCGTATGGGCACCTCCTATTCGGTCAACAAGGACGTCGACGTCTTCAAGACTATGACAGTCTCGCAGGGCGCGCAGGTCAAAGCGTTCACATACTATCCGACCGGATTCTCCGAGATCAGCGCCGACGATCTCCACTCAGCCACCTATCAGGAGAACTCCAGGGAGCTGAACCCGATCGCCCTTGAACGCTATACCGACGATTACACCAATACCGACCTCCGGCTCTCGAGCAAATCCAAGATAGGATTCTCGTTCGTCATAGGCATCATATCCACCGTCATATCTTATTTTCTCGGCGTTCCGCTCGGGATACTGATGGCAAAGAAAAAGGATACGGTGATCGACAATCTCGGCACGATCTTCGTGATATTCATCATAGCCGTGCCGTCTCTGGCATATATCTTCATGTTTCAGGCGATAGGGCGGAGCATCGGACTGCCGAGCACGCTCGACGTCAACAACGAGAGCTGGAAGATGTATGTCCTTCCGATCGTTTCGCTGTCTCTGCCGTCGATCGCAGGACTTATGAAATGGCTGCGCAGATACATGATAGACCAGATGAACTCCGATTACGTAAGGTTCGCGAGGTCGGGCGGTCTTTCAGAAGGTGAGATCTTCACGAAGCATATCCTTAAAAACGCCGCGATCCCGATCATACACGGCATTCCCGGCAGCGTTCTCGGATCTCTCGTCGGAGGCATCATCACCGAGCGTGTGTACCTGGTTCCCGGCACGGGGAACCTGCTGACCAACGCCATCAACGCAAACGACAACGGAGTCATCGTCGGACTTACACTGTTCTATTCGCTGCTCTCGATCGTTTCGCTTATCCTCGGCGACATTCTCATGGGAGCCGTCGATCCGCGTATCTCATTCACAAGCAAAGCGAGGTGACCTGAAATGAACGGAAATACGACCGGAACTGAAAAACTTCAGGATCTCTCGTCTCTCGGACTTCCCGAAGAGGAACTCTTCAGCAGAGTCGAAAGCGACAAACTTGCGGCAGAGAAGATCACGGCACCCAGATACAGCTACTGGCACTCGGTGTTCAGAGTCTTCTTCAGAAAGAAGATCAATATCGTTATACTCGGCCTGCTTGCTGTTATCGTGGTATTTGCCTACATTTACCCCATGTTCTCCAATTACGACCGCTTCTCGAGCGTCCTGACCGAGGGCGGGAAGCATCTCACGCCCGAAAAGGCGATGGAGCTCCATTCGGACGACGCGAAGATCCACTGGATACTCGGCTCGGGCGGCGTCGGTGAATCCACCTTTGACGCCATCTGGACCGGTTCGCGCCTCTCGCTTTCGCTCGCCTTCATCTGTGCCATTATTAATTTGACAATAGGCGTCGTGCTCGGCGCGGTCTGGGGATTTTCCAAGCGCTTCGACCTCATCATGCAGGAGGTCTTCAATATTATCGGCAACGTGCCGTACATACTCCTCATCTCGGTCATAGTCATGCTGCTCTCAGCCAGTTTCTGGACGCTGGTCTTCGCTCTGACCGTCACCGGCTGGCTCGGCATCGCGTATTTCATCAGGACCCAGGTCGTAATTATCCGCGACCGCGAGTACAATCTGGCATCGCGCTGCCTCGGAACGTCCATCTTCCGTATCGCCATGAAGAACATACTGCCCTTCATGGTGTCGGTCATCGTCACTCTCGCCGCCACGGAGATACCGTTATATATTTCATATGAAGTATTCCTCAGCTACATCGGGCTTACGATGTCTGATATCTCGCTCGGCAAACTCATCGGTACCGCGCAGCCCTCTATGTTCACCCCCGGTATGCAGCTCGAATTCTGGGCTCCGGTCGCGATCGCTTCGATCATTACCATAGTTCTCTACGTCGTGGGACAGAACCTCGGTGACGCCTCCGATCCGAGGACACATATGTGAGGTGCGGCATGGCTGATTACAAGGACGCAGGCATGAATGCCGTCACGGGAAAGACCGTCGACAATAATAAGAAGGTTCTCCTGTCTGTCAAGGATCTTGTCGTCAAATTCCACGTCAGAGGCAGAGTGCTCACCGCGATACGCGGCATCTCGCTCGACGTCATGGAGAACGAGTCGATCGCCATAGTCGGCGAGTCAGGCTCGGGCAAATCCGTCTTCACCAAGACCTTCGCCGGGATGCTCGACAGCAACGGTTTCATCGACAGCGGCGACATCATCTACAACGACGAAGAACTCGTCACGACGAACGTCTCAAACAGCAGGAAGCATCGCAAGACCGTCGAATCCATTCGAAAAGAACTCGACCGGAACTACGGCCGTGAGTTCGCCTCTCCGGTCTGGGTCGAGCTCGACAGGCTCAAAAAAGAGAAGGAGAGCCGCGCGAAGCTCACTCCCGAGGAATCCGCCGAGTTCGACGTCCAGCTGAAGGAACTGCTGTTCCAGAAGACCGAAGTCTACAACCACAAACTCACTCTCGACTCCTCTAAAGAAAAAGAGGCCATTAAAGAGGCCGACGCCAGGATCGCGAAGTTCTCCGAAGAGATAAAGAAGATCGAGGCGCAGAAAAAGATAAAGGCAGCCGAGAAAAAGGCAAAGGCCGCCGGCGACGTTTCGTACAACACCGAGTATGAGAAGAAAAGACTCGAGCTCGGTAAGAAATACATCGAAATGGCGAATGTCACCGTCCCTGAGAGCATCTCGGAGCGCAATCTCATCCTCGCGAAGGAGATACTGCTCTCGACCGGCCGCATCGGAGGCCTCCGCGGCGCGAACATGCGCCGCAGGCTCGTTAAATGCTGCACCGAGGCCATGAAGACGGGCATCGACCTGTCCGATCTGTCCGAACGCAACAAGGTCTTCGACAAGGTAATATTCAGAGTAAGGTACATCGACGAGACCGAGGAGATCCTTCACGGAGAGTGCATCCTCAACCTCGCCAAGATCAAGGAACAGACCGACTGGACCCAGATCAGAGGTAAGAAGATCGCCACCGTTTTCCAGGACCCGATGACCTCGCTCAACCCCATCATCACGATAGGGAAGCAGATCACGTCGGTCATTCTGAAGCACCAGAAGTGCTCTGAATTCGAAGCCAGGGAGCGCGCCCTCATCCTTATGAAGAAGGTCGGCATACCCGAGGCGGAGAAGAGGTTCGACGATTACCCCTTCCAGTATTCCGGCGGCATGAGGCAGAGGATAGTCATTGCCATCGCGCTGTCCTGCCAGCCGAAGATCCTCATCTGCGACGAGCCCACCACCGCTCTCGACGTTACTATCCAGGCGCAGATACTCAAGCTGCTCAAGGATCTGCAGAGAGAATTCAACTACACCATCGTATTCATCACACACGACCTGGGAGTCGTGGCCAACATAGCGGACAGAGTCGCTGTGCTCTACGCCGGACAGATCGTCGAGGTAGGACACGTGAACGAGATCTTCTTCGATCCGCGTCATCCCTACACCTGGGCGCTGCTTTCGTCGCTGCCTCAGCTCGCCAAGAGAAACACCAAGCTCTATTCGATCACCGGTACTCCTCCGAGCCTCTACAACACTATCGTTGGCGACCCGTTCGCTCCGAGAAATCCCTACTGCCTGAAGATCGACACGCTTCTCGATCCTCCGATGTTCCGGATCACCGACACCCACTATGCAAAGACCTGGCTGCTCGATCCCAGATCGCCTAAGATCGAAAAGCCCGAAGCGATCAGGAACATCCATGAAAAGCTCATCGAAGCTTTCAATATCTGACAGGGGGGCAGCTTCATGAACGAACAGCTTAAATTCAACGGCGCCGCCGATCTTTCAAAAGCCAAACATCTCCCCGTTAACGGTCCGTTCGACGAGAACGGCCGCGAGATCCTTCTTTCGCTTAAGAACGTCGACATCACATTCGGAAAGGGCGACAGGGCCGTCAAGGCCGTAAAGAACGCTTCTTTCGACATCTACAGGGGCGAGACCTTCTCGCTCGTCGGAGAGTCGGGCTCGGGGAAGACCACCATCGGCAGAGCCGTAATCAGAGTCAACCCCTGCGCCGCCGGCGAGATCGACTACAAGGGCGTACGGATCTCGGGAAAGATCCCGAAGTCGGTCGACAGGGAAGTCATCAGGAACATCCAGATGGTCTTCCAGGATCCCGCCGCCTCGCTCAACGAGCGCGCGACGGTGGATTACATCATCTCCGAAGGACTTTACAACTTCCATCTCTTCAAGAACGAGGCCGAGAGAGTCGCGAAGGTCGAGAAGATCATCGACGAGGTCGGACTGCTCCCCGAGCACCTGACGCGCTATCCACACGAGTTTTCGGGCGGACAGCGCCAGAGGATCGGTCTTGCGAGAGCCATGGTTATGGAGCCGGAGCTCGTCATCGCCGACGAGCCGATCTCCGCGCTCGACATCTCGATCAGAGCACAGGTCCTCAATCTTATGAAGAAGTTCCAGGAGGAACGCGGTACCACCTACCTCTTCATCGCCCACGACCTTTCGATCGTCAGATTCATCTCCGACAGGATAGGCGTCATTTACAAGGGCGACATCGTCGAGGTGGCGTCGTCCGAGGAACTCTTCAACTTCCCGCTCCATCCCTACACGAGATCGCTCATCTCGGCCATACCGATCCCCGATCCGCTGCTCGAGAAGAACAAGGTGCTGTTCACCTATGATCCCTCGATCCATGACTACAGCAGCGAGACTCCGGAGCTCCGTCCGATCGGACACGATCACTATGTATTCGGAAGTCTCTCCGAGATAGAGGAATACAAGAAGATCCGCGAAGCGGGCATCCCGCTCAAGCCGGTCACTATCAAAGACGTCAACGCTCCCGCCGACGGTCAGAAAGAGGAGGAAGAGAAGGACGCGGACGACAACGTTTCTCACGAGCCGATCCTCGACACCCCGCTTCACGATACCGGCACAGCCTGGCTCGGAGTTCTTGCGTTCCTTTTCCCGATACTCGGGCTCATCGCCGCCGCGGTCTTCCGCAAGCACAATTATATGCGCAACCGCAGATCCTGCCGCAAGGGCTCGTTCATAGGCCTGGCGTTCAGGGGAGCGCTGCTGATCATATTCCTGATCCTGCTGCTCCTCGCGGTCATCTGACGATACCGTAAAGGGGTCCCGAAATAACGGAGCCCGCCTTCTGCGGAACGGGTGCTCCCGTTCCGCGGAAGACGTCCGGAAGGGACCCGGTTTTAAAATGGAAGATAAAAAAGAAGAAAAAAAGCTCTTTCGGGACAAAAAGACAGTCCTGCGTCTGATCGCGGTCATAGTGCTGGCGGCCGTCGGGGCCTCTGGCATCGCGATCGGCATCGGAGGTCTGCTCACGACCGGCAAAGGTGTCAAGACGGTCGAGGCACATGACGGGGCTGTCGGTTGCGCACATGAGCTCGTATTCACATACGAACTTGGAGTGTCGGGCATGTCCTCCACAGCCGAATATAAAGCGCTGCGAAATATTTATACCGAAAAAACCATATATTACTACCGGCTTTTCCATCCGACTCTTTCTTTTTCAGATACCGTAAACCTCGCTTCGCTGAATTCTTCTCCGAACACTGAGATCGTACTTCCCGCGGAACTCTGCTCGTCTCTTGAAAAAGCGGCATCCGATCCGGGGCGAAACATTTTTCTTGCTCCGGCTTTTGCCTATTACGAGACCCTGTGGTCGTCATCCTACGACGAGGACGCCGCGACATGGGACCCTGCCAGAAACACGCAGATGCGTTCCTTCTACGACGCTCTCATCCCTTTCGTCGGCTCCGACGAACATGTGAGCCTTGAGTTCAGGGGCGGCGGCAAGGTCGTTCTCCGCGTCAGCGACGAGTATCTCGCCTTCGCGGATGAACGCGGGATCGAAGCTTTCGTCGATTTCTGCTGGATGAAGAACGCGTATATCGTCGACCTGCTTGCCGGCGATTTCGTATCGCTCGGATACAGACACGGCGCGATTGCCTCGAAGGACGGTTTTGCCCGCAATTTCGATTCGTCGGACACGCGTTACGTGTCCGGGTTCTATATCGAAAAGGACGGGAAGACAGTATCCGCCGGAGGCCTCGTATACGGAGGCGGCGTTGCCTTCTGCTCGCTGCGCCGGTTCGCTCTCGACGGATTCGAGGAGAGCTACTGCTACACTTACAGAGACGGCACCGTGGTATCCCGGTATATCGGCGTCTCTGATCTGCTGCCTCACGACGCCTCCGGGCCTGCGACGGCTTTTTCGACCCGGCTCGGCTGCTCTGATCTTCTGCTCAGACTTCTCCCGCTCTATATGTCCGACAGATGCCGGGAATTCGGCGGGGACGGTGAGGCGGGACTCGTATATCTCGACGGGGATTCGGTCTCCTGCATCCCTTCCGACGGCTGCGAATACAGGCCCTGAACACAGGAGCAGGCGCCGATGTCATGATCATGATGAGAATTATAAAAATTTTTTTATCACGGAGAGAAAAATGAACAAGAACAGGAAAAACATGCTGATCAGGCTGATCGTGTGCGCAGGTCTGCTCACGGTGCTGATCCCGGTCGGCTTTCTAACAAGCGTATTCAGCGCCCAGTCGTTCCAGAATGTGACGATCAACCTGTCGAACATACTCAAACTCATCGTCATGGCGGCCCTTGTCATCGGTATCCAGACCGGACTGTATCTGCTCCTTCAGATCCCCCGGCCGACCAACCACAGAGTCCGCTCGATTCTGTCTATCATCTCGAGCCTGCTCAAGTACGTCGCCATCATAGTGATCATCTGCTGGGGCCTGTCGATCATCGGAGTCAACGTATCGACTATCGTCGCGAGCGTCGGGATCGTAGCTCTTGTCGTCGGTTTCAGCGCCGAGAGCCTCATCAGCGACGTCGTGACAGGGGCTTTCATGCTCTTCGAGAACCAGTATAACGTGGGCGATATCGTGGAAGTCGACGGATTCAGAGGAACGGTCACCAATATCGGTATCCGCACGACCAGCATCACCGATACCGGCGACAACGTCAAGATCGTCAACAACTCCGACATGAAGAACATACTCAACAGATCCGACAGGATCTCGCGCAGCCTCAGCGATATCGCGATCCCCTACGCGACCGATCTTGCCGCCCTCGAGGCCGGGATCCCGCAGCTCATGGAGGAAATATACGCTGCGAGGGTCGACATATTCAAGAGCGCGCCTCGGTACCTCGGTGTACAGTCGCTTGCCGACAGTTCCGTCGTGCTGCGCTTTGTCGTCGACGTCGACGAAAAAGA
>CADCPG010000093.1 GCA_902803255.1 uncultured Ruminococcus sp.
AAGCTCACAAAAGGAGGTGTTGTTGTACAGGTCATGGCATTACCGGAACCCGACACTATAAATGCATGCCACTTTAACGAACTGAACGTAGATGAATTTGATGCGAAAGCAGAAGAGCAAATAAAAAAGGAGTTTAAGGATTATCACATTGAGGATGAAACGAAACTTCTTGACGTCAGATATACCGGGATGAAAGTTAAATACCGCTATATTACTTCAGATGATGACGGCAAGCCCGTGATCGCCTATTATGTGACTCCGCAGTTGGAGTATGATCTGACCTGGAAAGATGAAGCAGCGAAGAACATGATAGACATAGGCAGGGAGGTGCCTGATAAAGGTATAGACGAGCCTCAGGTTCAATTGATAGTATACATCGAGTGATTTGTTCACTTCCCCGTACCTGGCGCGGTTTTTATCAAAAAACCGGCCTATTTGCAAAAAACAGTTGCAGAGACAGCATTTTTTTGATATAATATAATACACTTAGTTTACAGACAGCTGTAAAATAAGGCCATACCAGCCGGGGAGTTAGCGGTGCCTTGTACCCGAGATCCGCTGTAGCGGGGGTGGATTCCCCGAACGAGGGTGGAGTCGACGCGGTCTGCAGCCTGCCTGTCTGTGTTGAAGGACGGGTCTCGCGCAATCGGACGCTGTGAATCATGTCAGGTGGGGAACCAAGCAGCATTAAGCGGTAAGTCCGGTGTGCCGCGGGGTTGCCTGTCCGGAGCAGACGACAGTATATGCGCGCGGCGGTAATATTCGACTTCGGGGTGTATGGTCTTATTTTGCAGCTGTATTATTTTTGAAAGGACGGGCTGCGGAGCCCGCGACGGGCGTTCCGCGGAGAGGGTGTCATGCATCAGGCTCTTTACAGAAAATGGCGTCCGCGCAGATTCGACGAGGTTTGCGGGCAGGAGCATGTGACAGATATTCTGCGCTACGAGACTGCGAACGGCCTCATCAGCCACGCATATCTCTTCTGCGGCTCGCGCGGTACCGGAAAGACGACCTGCGCCAAGATCCTGGCGAAGGCGGTGAACTGCGAAAATCCGCAGAACGGCAACCCGTGCTGCGAGTGCGCGGCCTGCCGTTCGATCGCCGACGGGAGCGCGTCCGACGTCCTTGAGATGGATGCGGCGTCGAACAACAGGGTCGACGACATCCGCACCATCCTCGACGAGGTCATCTATACGCCCGGTATCCTCAAATACCGCGTATATATCATCGACGAAGTACACATGCTGTCGGTCTCGGCCTTCAACGCGCTGCTCAAGACGCTCGAGGAGCCGCCGGCGCACGTCATATTCATACTCGCTACGACCGAGCTGCAGAAGCTCCCCGCGACCGTCATTTCGCGCTGCCAGCGCTTCGATTTCCGGCGCATCGGCACGCAGGTCCTGACGTCGCGGCTCAAGTTCATCGCGAAAGAGGAGAACATAGGCCTCGACGACGACGCCGCGCTGATCATCGCGCGATTCGCCCAGGGAGGCATGCGCGACGCCATAAGCCTGTTCGAGCTCTGCGCCGCGGGCGGAAGGGTCACGGCGGAGCGCGTGTACGAGGCCGTCGGGATAGGCGGCAGGGAAAGGCTCTCAGATTGCGTCAGGGCGGTCGCGGCCGGCGACTGCGCGAAGCTGTTCGACATCGTTTCCGGTATATATTCTTCCGCGGGAGATATAGGCGTCTTCTGGCAGGAGCTCACCGGATACTACAGGGACATGCTCGTCCTTAAGACGGTCGGAACCGATAAGGCCGCGTCCTATCTCGACCTGACCGACGCCGAGACCGCCGACCTGTCGTCCGACGCTTCGATGTTCACAAGGGAAAAACTGATATATCACTGCTCGGTGCTCGACGACGCCTACGCTTCGATGCAGCGCCCCGGAGCGAGCCCCCGCACGGTGGCCGAACTGGCTCTCGTGAGGCTGTCCGACGAACGTCTGTCGGCGTCTCCCGCGGCGCTCCAGTCCCGGATCGCGGCGATAGAATCGAAGCTCGCGTCGGGGCAGTTCGCCGCCGCCCCGGCCGCGGCGGGGACCGGCGTTCCCGGGGCTGTCAAGAATGAGCCCGGAGCCGCCGTTCCGGATGCTGTTTCCGGACGTCCCGCCGGCGGGGCCGTCGCGGCGCCCGTCAGCGGTGAAAAAACGGAACGCGCGGCCGCTTCGCCGGGATCCGTGCAGGGCGCCGCCTCCGTGACCGGACCGGAGCCCGCACAGACTACCGCGAGGACAGTCGAGCCCTTCTCGGGCTGGCAGGAGGTCCTTGAGACGCTGGGAAACACGAATCCCGGTGTCGCGTCGCTGCTCCGCACCGCTTCGGCATTCTGGTCGGGAAGCGGAAGCGAGCGGAAAGTGGTCATAAAATACAGGAGCGACGTCACGCGCAAGCTCGCCGAGGCCCCCGAGACGGCCGGCAACCTGCTTGCGGCGCTGTCGTCGGTGTCGGGGCAGAGACTGGCTCCCGGCAGCGTAGTCTTCGAAAAACAGGCGCAGCAGATGCCCGCCTCCGGAGGCGGCATACCCGAACTCGACAT